>JANQFT010000099.1 GCA_028277685.1 Phycisphaeraceae bacterium | reverse complement strand
CAAACCGTCTGCCCACGCATGCGTGGCCACAAACCCGATCACCAGCAACACGGCGTATGTGCGCATCATCTGCACCATCCTTTCACAGGTCACAACGCGAATCGTGCAGGCTGTATTGCATCGGCCAGGCGTTTGACATGGCTTGTATGATGCGGTGATGCATACCCCCAAAGCAATCATTTTCGATATGGGTGATACATTACTGCGCGTCACCCGGTGGGAAGTCGAGGCTGGTGCTGCGCGGATGATCGAGCTTGCTAAGGCTAATCCACGCGGCGCGACTGCCGACGACTGGTTGGCAGAAGGCGAAGCGTTGACCGCCCACCTGCGCGCGTGGAAAGATCCAGCCTGCCTGGAGTTCAACGCCACTGCTTTTCATCGCCTGATGTATGGCAAGCTTGGCCTGAAATACGACATCACCGATGACCAACTCGAACTGGCATACTGGCAAGCTTGCTTCGGTTTCGAACCGGAATCCGGCATCTATGAAGCACTGGCCATGCTTAAACAGCGCGGCATCGCCATCGCCGTGATCAGCAATATTTCGTTCAGCGGGGCGGTGTTGAACTGGGAGATGGATCAACACGATCTGCTTTCTCCCTTCGCTTTCGTCATGGCCAGCAGCGACTACGGCCTGCGCAAACCCCATCCCATGCTGTTTGAAGTTGCCGCGGCAAGACTCGACCTGGCCCCCGCCGACTGCTGGTACATCGGTGACAAACCCTGGTTTGACGTGGTAGGGGCAAAACGTGCAGGGATGACCGGAATCTGGTATGACCGAATTCAACAGAACAATCGGGATGACGATGAGCCTGACGCGGTATTGCACGGGTGGTCGGAACTGGAAACGCTGCTCGACATAAACGATCAACCCAAAGGGTAAGAACATGATTCAACGCACACTCGGTAAAACTGGCTGGCAGGTCGGCGTGATGGGCTTTGGCGCGTGGGGTATCGGTGGGCAGTGGGGGAAGGTTGAAAAGAATGCGGCCATCAACAGCATTCGCGCGGCGCTCGATTGCGGGGTGAACTTTTTTGATACCGCCGATGCGTACGGCAACCCGCCCGGCATCAGTGAAGAGTGGGTCGGCGAAGCGCTGGCCAGCGTGCGCGATAAAGTTATCATTGCCACCAAGGCCGGCAACTTTGCCCGGCGTGATGGACACCCGCTGGCCTTCACCACACCGTTGCACGTCGAGTTGTGCTGCGAAGCGTCGCTGCATCGCATGAAAATTGATTGCGTGGATCTGCTGCAATGTCATCTGGCCCAATGCACCGAACCAGACATCTGGTTCGAAGCGTTCGACCGGTTATTGCGCAAGGGTTACATTCGCGCGTTTGGTATTTCGACGAACTCAATCGAGGTGGTGAAAGCGTTTAACCGTCGCGGCGATTGCGCCACGTGCCAGCTTGATTACAGCTACCTGAATCGCTCGGCCGAGGCGGATGTGCTGCCGTACTGCCAGGAGAACAACATCGGCACCATCATCCGCGGGCCTTTGGACAAGGGCATTGCCACCGGCAAGTTCACACGGGATTCAAAGTTTGATGACTGGGTGCGTCGTAACTGGAACGAAGGCGATGGCCGCGAAACGTTGCACAAAAAACTGGACGTGGTGGACAAGGTCCGCTTCCTGGAAAACGATGGCCGCACACTGGCCCAGGCCGCGCTGCAGTTCGTCGTCACACATCCGGCAGTCTCGGTGGCCATCCCGGGTGCGAAGAACGTCGATCAGGCACAAGCCAACGCCACTGCAGGCGAGGCACTGCTGAGTGATGATGAGTACGCGAAGGTGTGTGAAGCCACCGCGTGATCAAAACATTTGATGAAGGGGTAGGTGCAACATGATCGAACGACCCGAAGCCGTCACGCTCGCAAAACAAGTCAGCAAAACTCTCACCGGCAAGCGCATCGTCCGCGCCGAGCGCGAAAACAGCCCACACAAGTGGGTGTTTTATAATCGCGAAAAGACCGAGTACGAAACCCTTCCCATCGGCAAACGCATCGGCAAGGTGACCTCACTTGGCAGCCAGATCTGCATCGAACTGAAGCCCGGCTACTTCCAACACCTTGGCGATGGCGGTGAACGGTTCGCGCTGATCGCGCCCGATGAAAAGCTGCCCAAGAAGTATCACTTACTGTGGGAACTCGAAGATAACGTGCGCTTCACCGTCAGCGTGGCCGGCTGGGGCACGGCAAAGTTGCACGATCGCAAGCAGTACAATGATTGGTTGAAGAAGGAACAACAACGCCTTGATCCGGTCGATCCATCATTCACTTACGAAGCGTTCAACGCGATGGCCGAAACCTACTGCGAAGCATGCGACAAGCCGGTCAAAGCGATGCTCACCAGTGAATCACCCATTGCGGGCATCGGCAACGGTTATCTGCAGGACATCCTCTTCCGCGCCGGCCTTCACCCACGAAAAAAGGTGCGGCAGATCAGGGCGGCGCAGCAGAAGAAACTTCACACCGCCATCCGCAAAGTGCTCAGCGAGGCAATCGAACAAGGCGGGCGCGACAGTGAAATCGGCCTGCACGGCAACCCCGGCCGATACGTGTGCACCATGGACAAACGTGCCAAAGACACCCCGTGCCCCAAGTGCAACACCCCCATCGAGAAAATCAACTTCATGGGCGGCAGTTGCTATGTTTGTGCTAGGTGCCAGCCGTTCGATTGAATCAGACAAATTGCTTGACGCATCTTGATCTGCCCTGCATCATACCAACCGGCGCGGGAAGGGTGCCGCCTGATCTGCGGGAAGGATCGAATCCACCTTCATTTCAACGGTATCACATTCTGCCACCTTCTTTTTGGCCCGAGCCAAGCAGATCCACCGGGCGTCACCGAAAGGAAGGTCTCTCATGCCTCAGGCACTACCCGCCAATCCAAGCGTTCGTTTCCTCAAAGAGCAAGCGAAAGATCTGCTGAAAGCCCAACGCGCCGGCGACGTATCCTGCTGCAAGGTGCTGCGCCAACTGCGGCGATTCACGGATACACACGATGAAGAAATTCTCGACGCGAAAGTCGGCCTGCAGGAGGCACAGTTCGCGCTCGCCCTGCACTACGGCTTCGCCTCATGGGAACACCTCATCCGCGCGGTGGCAGTGCGCGATCACATGATCGAACGCATCGACAACTGGGATCGGCTCGGCGGCGCGGAAGGTTTTGCCGGCAACACGGAGGGCAAAGCGCACCAACTGCTGACCGATCCCGAATGGCTCGCGCTGGAAGAAATCGAACAACAACTCGAGCCATTGAGTGAACCATGCAAAAAGATTCGCCGACAGATCGCCAACCTCGAACGCTCACACGAAAGCTACTTCCACAACATCGAACAATTGCTCGACATGATCAGCACCATGACCCCCGGAAAGATACGCGACTGTGGCGGGGCATCCCCCGAACGCCGCACGACGGCCAACGCATGGGCGGATGCGCTGGATGCGTGGCGCGGTGAATCGATCGACGCGGATGACCATCGCGTGCAGGAAGCTGCGCAACGCCTGGGTAAGCCATCCGAGGAGAAACTCGCACGCGTGCAGTGTCTCACCGCTTGTGTGCGCGGGCAGGATGTCACGTGGGATGACGTGTCCAACGACACCAACACAATCGAATGCCGCATCAAGCATTTCGAAATCTGCCACTGTGAATGGGACCGCAACCTGGGGTTGCTGCTGAACGAAATCGGTGCGGGTAAACAGCTCGTGCCGTGGCACACACCGGATGGGTTTTCCACCTGCGGCGGATGCCCGCAAGATCGCATCGAACGGATTTTGCCTTTCTTGAAGGATGTGCTCGGCTGGCTGAATGGCACGGCGGATGCGGGCAATCGTGCCGCGCGCTTGGGAGAACAAACACCGGAAAAACACTGGCTCGTTGGCTGCCTGTGCAAACAGATGACCGCCCAGCATCGTGACCGCGATGAAAACCATGTGCTGCCTGCGGTGGAGATGAAAGCGACAACCCGTTGAATATTTTTAACGTGCTGCGTTGTGCTGTGTTGACGCATGCATACTTTCCACGGTAAGGTTCGCGCCCTTATAAGAACCTACCCAGGAAAGAGTGAACGCATGTCAACCAAAGCTGCCTCGTTATCGACACCGATTGCTCAGAACTACACCACCATCGCCACCGTGCCGGGCGACGGCGATGATCATTACTGGTTCTTTCTGAGCAACGGATTCGTTCGCTGCGCCAATGGCACGCTGATCGCCGCCGCGCCGATCGCGAAGAAGATGACCGACACGCTCGAAGATGCCAACCTCGATGCCACGGTCACT
>JANQFT010000092.1 GCA_028277685.1 Phycisphaeraceae bacterium | reverse complement strand
AGCTGCGACCTGACGGCCGCGGCTGACCTTTCATCAAAACCCTATTTTTAAAGGAACAAACAAATGTCGACCCACGATCACGATAGAAAGCCCCGGGCTGTTTCTTTGACAACTCTGGATCGTTCCGATCAATCTGGAACGCAATCTATCCACATTGAACATCAAGGCGTAATGTAATCGCGCACGTGTCGTCGAAAGCGCATCTGATTGCACGGTCTTCCGGCATTGCCAAAATGTCAAAGTGACGGCCGCCATGCTAACCCTTCTCGGTTATTCAAGATCAAACAATGAGTTGTCCTCCGGACCAAACCAGCCGACGCCTTGCTCCTGTGCTTCGTCGCCGGTAACGTGGCTGTGCGTCTGGTAGTCGACGCTGTATGCCAGGTTTCGCCGATCAACGTGACCGTCCACCCATGCAACATTGCACTGACCGAGGTGGCGAAAGTCGATGGTTGGATTGGGCCGCATCGTACTTGGCGGACCGGCGTTCAGTTGCCAGAACGGTGGTTCGCAAAAGGAATACGCCGCCCTGGTGTAGTCGTTGCTGATAATGTAGGCCGCGTCAGTGAACATAACGGTTGACGTGGGAGACCGGACATCGGAAAGCCGAGAGCTGTGTGCTGAGGCGGCTGGGCTGGTTCCATGAAGATCGTTCCGCCCGCCAATGTAGGATGCGTTATAGCCATAGCCACCGCAACCGTCCTCGAAGCCCGGATGGTAATCGCTGTTCTTGACGAAACTGGGGCACTCTTTCACACGCCCGGACTCGCCGAAGTAACGGGCCATGTCGCTTCGGGCTGGTTCAAACGGTTCGCTGACCGTATCGCGCTTGCCGTGCCAGCGTTCAAGATTCGGAGACCAGAGATCTTTGGCGGCCAGCGCGAAGTGCTCTCGGTTGTCGTTGGCGTAGGTCATGTTCGCCAATGCGAGTTGACGCACATTCGAACCGCACACCGCAGCACGCGCGACATCTCTGGCCCTGCCCAGCGCGGGAATAAGAATACCCAAAAGCAAGGCGATGATTGCGATCACCACCAGGAGCTCAACGAGCGTGAAGCCCTGGGTTTTTGCGAAGCCGTGACCAATCATCGTAAATCCGGAAGTTAATAAAGCGGGTGCGCGAGCGCGGAGCGGCCACCTCGCTCCCGCACCCGCGCATACCGCTACTGAAATCACTTGCAACAGCGGCGAGATGCGACCATCGCCAGCCCCGCGCCCAATAGCGCGAGTGATGCCGGTTCCGGCACCTGGTTGATCACGCCGAGTGCTTCGAAGTCCATCCCGCCGGAACCCCAGGTCACCCAGGCATCGTAGATCGGGGTGCCGAGACTGTCGGTGAATGTGCCGTCGCCGGGAATGTCTACGATCTTGACGAAGTTGATCTCATCAAGATCGACCAAACCATCGAGGACAAGTTGGTCATCAAGCAGGTCGTCAAGATCGAACGGTGTCCCCCAACTCTCGCCGTAGGCGTTGGCGTGCTTGCCTGCCAGGTTATAGATGTTGCTCACATCCTGAGTGAGATAGGCCTGCGAGCCGGGCGGTGCGCCCTGATAATTGTAATACTCGCTGGGGAACCGGGCGTAGTGGACGCCATCGGTGGATACTTCAACATAACCAAGCTCAGCGAACATCTGACCAGCGGCACTGCCTGCGCCAGTGTTGTAATTGGAAACAAAGCCGTTTTCGAACGTGGCAAAGTCAGCGCCGGTGCCGTTAGTGATCGCCTTGTCGAAAGAGAGAATCAGCGTTCCGAGAGGATGAACTGCCGGGTTGGACAGATGCGCGGTAATTTCCGTTGCGTCCATGTCGCCCAGCGACACGATGTCCATGTTGCTGCCGGTCACAGCCCCCAGTGCCAGGTTGGGATCCGCAAACTGTGAGCCGATCCCATTTTGCCCATAGGTGCCCACGTTGTCTGATGGATCGTACATCACGACGCCAGTTGCCCATCCTTTGAATACCGGGTTGACGTAATTGCCGTTCGAGGCCGTGGCTTGAACGCCTTCTCCGGCCGGGCCGACGAAACCGGCGATGCCTGCATCGATGAAACCGACCTCAGCCGATCCGCCCTTGCCAGGAGAGAACACACCAGCCATCGCCGTGCCGCCCATCATCAGAAAGAGCGCTATCGCCGCCAGTGGCACAGAGCAGCGGACAGCACTTCGCGCGATGCGCTTAGGGCTCCGGGCACACCTGTTTCCCCGCCACCCCAGCATCATGAAACCACCTGCCGCCAACAGACCCAGCGTCGTCGGCTCAGGCACAGCCGTAATCCCGGAAATCGAAGCGTTGAAGTTCAACGAAGTGAAAAGCGTTGCACCATTATCGAAACTGCCCTCGATAGCCAATGGTCCGAACCATCCAGCGCCCACATCGGCGGCCGACAAGATCACCTCGTAGTTGGCGCTGTTGCCGGTGTTCATGGTCGGGTCCCACCGCATGATGCCTGACGCATCAGGATTGCCCCACTGGTTGACAGTGAAGAACACCACACCATCATCATCGACGGCGATGCCGTTTCCACCAGCAGGAAGTGTGGAGAGCAATGTGCCATCGGTGAGAGTGAGGTACGTGTCTTCTTCACCACCAGCGAGGTTGCTGTTGATGACGCTCTGCACAGCGGACGCATCCCAGCGGTAGAGTTCGCCCGACACGCCGAAACCGCCGTAAGCGGCATAGTAGACGTTGCCAGCATTGTCGACGGCGACATGCGCCGATGCGCCGCCGGTCTCGATCAGCGCGTCGTGCAGGTTGCTGCCGGAGAAGTCGTAGAGCGAGATGAAGTTGGTGTCGAACCCACCACTCCATGGCTCACGCAAGCCGGAGATGTACAGGTCACCATTGCGCACCGCACCGCCATACATGTTCACTGCTTGCCCCGCATCGGACCAGGTATCGGTCGGGTAGTCGTACACGTACAGGAACGTCTCGAACCCACTGGCATAGGTGGCGGCATAGAACTTCTGCGAGATCGCGTCATAAACTCCGAACGGATCGCCGCCGTAGTTCGTGCTGTAACTCGACGGGTAGCCCACGTCCGTCACCACGCCTGTCTTCGTGTCCAGTACGTGATACCCGCTGTTGGCGTTCCAATAGTGCGCCAAGCCTCCGCTGACGTTAAAGCCGCCTTCGATGGAGATCGTTGGTGAGTATGTCGTCACCTCGTAGCCAGATGCGTCCGCTCTGGCCCACGCCGATCCCCATGCGATCACTCCCAGCACCGCAAAGGCGATTGCTGGACCAAACACCGTTCTTCGAAACATGCCAGACTCCTTGCCCTGATTCGCGCAGGGCCATCCTCCTGAACGTAATAAGACATTTCTGTCCTCGTTCAGGGCGATTAACCGGGGCGGGAATCTGTTCAGGAGGAAAACAGGTCGAGCCCACGGTGTCCCATCTCGCGAGGACACACAGTGAAACTCGACAGGCAGGTCTTCCGGCTTAGGGCGTGCTCCCATTCGCCTTCCCGCCATGGCCCGTTGCAGGCCCGGCAGTGGCTTGGTGAATGAGACGCTGGTGAGCATCAACTCACCGCCCATCACGGCGGCGCGTCCGCGGTGGATTCCCCGGCCTTTCCATTGGCCGGGTCACCACACTTGTCTTTTCACCGCGTCGGCTGAAAATCCATCCAGCCTCGGCGGCACCTGTCGAACGAGAACGAGTAGAACCAACAACAAGGCAGTTGTCAAGCTTGCGGTTCCTTTGCCAAGTCAAGCACCCCGCTGGCCCAGTTGATTGCGTTGGCCAGATCTGTTTCATCGGGATGTGATTCGGCATCAGCCCAGAGCTTGCGGCGGTCATCGTTGGGACCATGCGGGTCGTCGGCGGGGAGGGTTTTCATCCATTCGATCAGTTTGGGATCGATCGCGCCCTGGCAGATGAATGAATCGGCGACGGTGCAAGTCGACACGAAATCAGCGACGCTGGTCAGACATTGCTTTGCGTGGTCGGAATCCGGGTAGGCTCCGAGTGTGGCGAACAGGGCGATACGCTGGCCGTTCAGTTGCTTCATGTATTCCTGTGCTTCAAGGTTGGCGGTACCTTTGTCCACCCAAAAGCCCATGAAGACCAGGTCGTAGTTTGTTGACTCGGGCGCGTTGGCCACGTCATGCAGAGCCGTTCCATCGGGCAATGATGCGTGAATGGCTTCGGCAACTTTGCGCGTGTTGCCGGTCTTGCTGGAGTAGATCACTGCAATGTTCATGTGGTCTCCGGAGTTGCATGGGTGCGATGACGTTCGAAACTCAACGCGCCTTCAGGGGTACGCTGCTGGATGGTGATGTTGAACACATCTTCCAACATCGACCAGTTGTTTTCATCTTTTGGGTAACACTCGCCCACCATGCGACCATCGCGCATCACAAGCATGCGATCACAGAAGCGGATGGCCAGGTTGATGTCGTGCATAACCACCACAACCGCGAGGCCGCGTTCATGCACGAGCATGCGTAACAGATGCATCACGTCGAGTTGATGGCCCACGTCCAGCGCGGACGTTGGTTCATCCAACAACAGCAACCGTGTCTGTTGAGCCAGCGTCATGGCGATCCACGCGCGTTGGCGTTCGCCGCCGGAGATTTCCATGAGGGGACAGTCGGCCAGGTCATCCAGTTCACAACTGCGGATGGCGTGTTCGATGGCGGTTTGATCGGATGTACCGAACGACTGGAACCACTTGGTGTGCGGCGTGCGGCCACATCGCACCAGATCGCGCACACTCATGCCTAGTGGGCTATCTGGGTGTTGCGGCAACATGGCTAGCAGTTGAGCGCGACGTTGGCGCGGTAAACGCTCAAATGGTTGGCCGTCGAGCACGACTTGGCCCGACATCGGTTGCAGGTTGCCGGAGAGTGTTTTCAGCAGCGTTGATTTGCCGCACCCGTTTGGGCCAATGATGCCGACCAGTTCACCGGGATGCAATTGACAGGAAACACCATGCACGACCGGGCGTTTGGCATAACCGGCGGTCAGGTTCATGGCCTGCAGGATGGCCTTACCATCGTGTGCCACAACAGAATCAGGATGAACAGCAACCTGCGTCATATCAGTTTTCGTTGGTACATCAGAGCCACGAAATAAGGTCCGCCGATCATCGCGGTCAGCACGCCCACCGGCATCTCGCCAAGTAGTCTCGCACCGATATCCGCCCAGAGCAGCATCACGGCACCAGCGAGCATGGCGGCCGGAAGAAGACCACCGTGGCGATGGCCGACGGTCAAACGCATGATGTGCGGGATGATCAATCCCACAAAGCCGATCATGCCAACCGCACAGACGGCCGAGCCGGTCAGCAGGGAAGCAGCAATGATGGTCACCACCCTCGTACGATTGACGTTCACGCCCAGGCTTTGGGCAACCGGCTCGCCCAGTTGCAGCAGGTTCAACGGACGGATGAGGGTGACCGCCATCAGCAGACCGATCATCATGCACGGTCCGACCAACATCACATGGTGCCAACTGCGTGTGTTCAGTGAGCCGGCCAGCCAGAGGATCACGCCTTGCACGCGATCGGAGAAGTAGACCATCAGGAAGCCCTG
>JANQFT010000044.1 GCA_028277685.1 Phycisphaeraceae bacterium | reverse complement strand
AAGATCAAGCCGCCCGCAGCAACGAAACGCACCGCGGCTTGATCTTGGATTTCGATCGCGACGAACGGGTGAGCATACGGGTAATCCGTTCCGGGGGTGTCGGGCACGTTGTCGGTTGACTTAGAAGCATCAGACGAACTGGACCTCGATGGTGAACTGCGCTTTCTCGGCATCGTTGCCGCCATGATTGCCGGAGATCTGCGCGCGCGACGTCGCGCTCAACGTGATCGACGCGCGTTCGAAGAGGAAACACTTCGCTTGCGCGATGCACTCGGCGAGCGATTCCGCCCGG
This sequence comes from Phycisphaeraceae bacterium, assembly GCA_028277685.1. Taxonomy (GTDB): domain Bacteria; phylum Planctomycetota; class Phycisphaerae; order Phycisphaerales; family Zrk34; genus JANQFT01. Next base: position 2,769 of record JANQFT010000044.1, on the reverse strand, counting down.
AAAACATGATTGGTAACTCGCGCGCGATGCGCGAGGTGTACACCCGTATTTCCCAGGTGGCCGTGGCCGACACCACGGTGCTCATTCGTGGGGAATCGGGCACGGGAAAGGAACTGGTGGCATCGGCGGTGCACTACACCGGCGCTCGCGCCAAGCGACCGTTCGTGAAAGTCAACTGCGCGGCGCTCAGTGAAAACCTCATCGAAAGCGAACTGTTCGGCCACGAAAAAGGGGCATTCACCGGGGCCGCGTCGTCGAGAACAGGTCGGCTGGAACAGGCTGAGGGGGGCACGCTGTTTCTCGATGAAATCGGGGATTTTTCCGGGGCGGTGCAGGTGAAACTGCTTCGCGTGTTGCAGGAACGCGAGTATGAGCACGTGGGCAGTAATCAGACGCAACGTGCGAATGTGCGCATCGTCGCGGCAACAAACCGTGATCTCGAATCGGCCGTACGCGAAGGCACGTTCCGACAGGATTTGTTTTATCGGGTGAATGTGTTTCCCATTCATCTGCCCGCCTTGCACGAACGCCGGGATGATATTCTGCTGCTGGCGAATCACTTCGTCGGCAAGTATGCGCGACGGATGGGCAAGCGCGTGCACCGTATCAGTACACCCGCGATCAACATGCTGATGGCTTACCACTGGCCCGGCAACGTGCGCGAGTTGGAAAACTGCATGGAGCACGCTGTCTTGCTTTGTCGCGATGGTGTGATCCATGGCCACGGCTTGCCCCCCACACTGCAAACACCAAGCGATCAACATGAAACACCCGCGGGTAGTCTGACTGAGCGCGTGCGCCTGCTTGAAATCGACATGATCACCGATGCCCTCAAACGCACCGAAGGCAACGTGGCCGCGGCTGCACGTCAATTGGGTATCACGCCACGTCAGACGCGTTACAAAATTCAAACCTACAAAATCGAACTCACTTGAATGTCGAGGCTGCTCGTGACGTGAGCGACACGTGCAGCCATGTCACGTTCATGTGCATGGTGTGTATGGAGCATGACAATTCTGTCGTTGTGTGATGCATCGCACGTCAACATCGCCACTTACGAACAGCGTTACGCACGGTCACAAGCAAGCGATTCTGTTCGCGGTAACAAACGTGTCACCAAACCGGCACTGCTTTGGTTCGGTTTGAAGTGCGTAAGGTCGCTGGGGCGTGCCATGCCGTTTTCAGCATAAAACAAGTGGTTTGGTGAAGGATAATTGTTTGTGCACATCGTCAATGCGTGCATCACGCTTCGATTGGCACGGCCTTCGCATAGTTTCAGGTGGGCACGCGAGACGAACTCGCCGCAGACCGCCCGGCAATCGCCACCAACGACGTAGCGGTGGCACAACGGACACAGCGTCCAGCATTCCACGTAAGAAGGAGATACGCGATGCGTAAGGTAGCGATTTACGGCAAGGGCGGAATCGGCAAAAGCACCACCACACAAAACACCGTGGCCGCGCTCGGTGAAATGGGCAAGAAGGTCATGGTCGTCGGTTGCGATCCGAAGGCCGACTCCACGCGACTGCTCATGGGAGGGCTTGCACAGAAGACCGTACTCGACACCCTTCGTGAAGAAGGTGAAGACATCGAGCTCGAAGACGTGCAGCGAGCCGGCTTCGCCAAAACGCTCTGCACCGAATCAGGCGGCCCGGAGCCCGGCGTCGGTTGTGCCGGTCGCGGCATCATCACCTCGATCAACCTGCTGGAACAACTCGGTGCCTATGAAGACCAGGTCGGCCTGGACTACGTGTTCTACGACGTGCTGGGCGACGTGGTATGTGGCGGATTCGCCATGCCCATTCGTGAAGGTAAGGCAGAAGAAATCTACATCGTCTGCTCGGGTGAGATGATGGCCATGTACGCCGCGAACAACATCTGCAAGGGCATCGTGAAGTTCGCCGAAGCCGGTGGTGTGCGACTGGGCGGATTGATCTGCAACAGCCGTAAGACCGACAACGAATACGAACTGATCACCGCCCTGGCTGAACGTCTCGGCACGCAGATGATTCACTTCGTGCCGCGTGATAACGATGTGCAACGAGCGGAACTGCAACGCAAGACCGTCATCGACTGGAAGCCCGACGCCCCGCAGGCCGATGAGTACCGCACGCTGGCCCGGAACATCGATGCGAACGACATGTTCGTGATTCCGAACCCGCTGGAGATCGAGGAACTGGAACAGTTGTTGCTCGACTTCGGCGTCCTCGAAGCGGCGTAACCAAAAAAGGGAGGGCCGGGAACATTCCGACATTCTTAAGAAAGTGAGAATGTTGCCCGGCTCGGCAGGAGCCTCGCCCTCCCAGCAAATGCATCGTGATCGAAGTGAAACAACATACCCCCACAGCGCGGGGCACACCCTTGAACCGCGCCGGCGACGGTGGCAACGTTGGAGAACGAACGATGGATACCACAGACACAACCACTCCTGAAGCGATCAAGGCAGCTCTCACCGAAGCCTATCCCAAGAAGGTGGCGCGCAAACGTGCCAAGGGCATCGTCATCAACGAAAAGACTGAAGACGGCGCCGTGCCAGAAGTACAAGCCAATGTGCGCACGGTGCCCGGCATCATCACCCAGCGCGGTTGTACCTACGCTGGCTGCAAAGGTGTGGTGCTTGGCCCCACGCGTGACATCGTGAACATCACGCACGGCCCGATCGGTTGCGGGTTCTACAGTTGGCTCACCCGCCGCAACCAGACCAAGCCGCCCACCGATGAACACGACAACTTCATGACCTACTGCTTCAGCACCGACATGCAGGATGAA
>JANQFT010000004.1 GCA_028277685.1 Phycisphaeraceae bacterium | reverse complement strand
ACCGCATTACTCAGCAGATTCACCAACAGGCGACGTACCGCATCACTATCGCCGCGCATGAGCAGTTCCTGCTGACCTTCAATGTCCAGGCGAATCTTCGTGCCCTGTTCATCGGCCACGTGCTGCAACGGTGCCACCGCATCGTGAATGGTGGCGGACAACTCAAACACCGACCAGTTCCAGCAGGCACGACCACTTTGAATGCGGGCTGCTTCGAGCATGTCATTCACCAGCTTGGCCATACGTTCGGTTTCGTCGCGGATGCTGGTGACCAACGATCCCACCTGATCGTCACCATCACTTTGCATGGACAAGGCCAACTCCGCTGTCGCCCGCACCGCAGCCAGTGGCGTGCGCAGTTCGTGGCCCACCACACCAAGCACCTGCTCCATCGCTTTGACCGAATCTTCCAGCGTGCGTTTTTCTGCCGCGCTATCACGTGCTTGCATCTGTTCGGTCTGATCTTCAATCAATTCGATTGCCATAACGACCCGACCCTTTGAGTCGAACACCGGGCTGGACATGAGGCGAAAATTACGCATGCCGTAGTCGGTGGGCGTTCGAGTCATGCCCTCATGCGTCTGTCCATCCGCAAATGTTTTTAGTACCGGGCAGTACGAGCAAGGTTCTTCATTCGGTGGTGTGTTGAAAGCCTTGTAACAGGTGGGCCGATCACACGATTGGATGTGCGGGAACCATTCCTGCGCCTGTCGATTCATGGCAACGATGTTCATGTCGCGATCGATCAACGCCACGCCCGCAGCAATATTATCCATAATCGCGCGGTAACGTTGTTCGACCAGGCTAAGCGCCTGCTCCGCAGCCTTACGGGCTGTAACGTCTTCAATCACGCCATCGAAGTATTGCGTTTGGCCATGATGATCGGACACCGCCCTCGCGGTGATCGCAGCCCAGGCTATCGAGCCATCAGGCTTTCGCAATTGCAATTCATATTGATGTACTTCGCCCCGGCGTAACAGCTCATCCGCAAAGGCAGCGCGTTCATCCGGGTCGGCATAAAGACTGGCAACATCTGAATCGAGTAATTCCTGCACCGTTTCCAAACCACAAATCTTTGCCGCGGCACTGTTGGCAGTGATGAACCGGCCCTTCGCGCCTGGGGTGTTACGATAGATGCCCACCGGAATGTTTTCGATGAGGGTGCGGAAACGTTCTTCACTATCCTGCAATGCGGAAGTGCGGCAACGAATACGTTCTTCCAGCTTCTCTTGTTCTTCTTTCAACATGTCCGCGGTGGCCTGTAGACGTTGTTCACGACTGCTGACCGCAGTGGCCATACGGCTGATCGCCTGCGTCAGGGGAATGCATGGCACATAGGGATCGCCCACCATAGGAACAGCATCTTTACCCAAACAGATGTGTTCGACTGCACGTGTCAGTTCCATCAAATGTGTAAGCTGACGCTGCACGCACCTGCGCATGGCCAACCCGACAAACACAAAGCCAGGCAATAACCCCGCCACCGAAACACTCGCCACAATCAACAAGCGTGCAACAACCGATGTCCAACCAAAGGCCACCGCCAACCACGCCTGCGCCCCCCAGGCAGCGATCGTCACCACCAGGCTGTACCCCCCCAATGCTGTAAGCATGCGCACACGGTCCCGCCAACACTTGCTGCTCTTGAGCAAGGCGGCGGTTCGAGTGTTACACGCCGTAGAAGGCGCAGTCTGTTTAACAGAGTTGTTTTTGACCCCCGACACTTATCTGCTCCATGACCCCGGTGCCACATCCCCCCGACTGTCGATTCATCGGCTGAATCCGTTCGCGCGTTAACCGATCAACCGGCAATGTGATTCATCCCTGCATCGCCGATAAGCCTTCCCCCTTGACCGATTACGGATAGACTTTACGATTGTGCATCGGCCAAACCGCCGATAAGCAGAAAGTTCGACAAACTAACTCATACGCCACCTTAGCTCAGCTGGCCAGAGCAGCGGTTTTGTAAACCGCAGGTCGCCGGTTCGAATCCGGCAGGTGGCTTTCGCTTCTCACGCTGCGTTGAATCGCACCACGTCGCACAAAGCTCTGTTACACATTGCCTTGCTGCTGTTTGGTCCCCCGCTGACTCGCAGCCACTGCTCGCATGGGGTTGCGTCGTCTCGCTCAGCATCGCGCCGCAATTGCTACCACTCAAGCACCCACTTGGGTACCCACCCAGCAATCATCTCTGACGTTCTGCTTGCCCTAGAACCTCTTGGCCTATTTCCTGGCCGTAATCGCATGAGCGGAAGAAGTTGGCACACTCGGTTGGCGTGATGGTGTAGCACATCGATCAACGCTTGGC
>JANQFT010000644.1 GCA_028277685.1 Phycisphaeraceae bacterium | reverse complement strand
ATTATGATCGATTGTGCAGCGGGCGTCAGCAGGACGGTGACCAAACGGATACGGATCAGGCGGTTATGCGCGTGGTGGGTGTGTCTGCTGGTGTGCTTTTTGGCCGCACAGCCAGCCCATGGAGAAGACCAGCCATCCGCCAAACACGTGTTGCTGCTGAATGCCTACCACGTCGGCTTCAGTTGGTCAGAGGAAATTCGTCAGGCGATTGAGTTGACGCTCAACGCCGATGAGATGCCCGTCCAACTCAGCCTCGAGTACATGGATACCAAACGCCACCCCCCGGATCGGGTCAGCGGCCAACTGGCTGCGCTTTATGCGAGAAAATACGCCGGCCAGCGTTTTGATGCCATTATCTGTGCCGACAACAACGCGCTCGATTTCGCTTTGCAGCATCGCGCCCGTCTGTTTCCGGGGGTGCCGATCGTGTTCTGTGGTATCAACGGCTTCACCGATGCCATGATGGCCGATCACGATCAGGTCACCGGCATTGCCGAAGATGTCGACGTGGCCGGCACCATCGCCCTGATGCGTCGCCTGCAGCCTAGGGTGAAGCGCATGGCGGTGGTCAGTGATGTCACGCCCACCAGTCGGCTGAATCTTAAACGGGTTAAACACGTTGCCGCTGAAGTTTCCATGCCTACGGTCATCATCGCAGAGATGAATCGCCCGCAGGTGGAAAAGGCCCTGCGCGACTTGCCGCGGCACACCGCCATCCTGTTTCTCGATCTGTACCGCACACCCGATGGCAAGTCGTGGAACGTTGAAGAGGCGTTGTCGGTGACGGATGTTCGTCCGGATATTCCGGTTTACACACTGTGGGAAAACAAGGTTCAGGCCGGCGCCGTGGGGGGTGTGATGACCACTGGCCATAGCCAGGGCAAAGCCGCCGCGGACATGGTGCTTCAGGTTCTCAAAGGCACGGACGCCGACACCATTCCCGTCATTCGCCAGGCGCCCACGCATGCGCTGATCAATCACGCCACCCTGATGCGCCTGGAGATGGATGAATCGTTACTGCCCGCCGACAGCGAGCAGATCTATGCGCCGCCCGGTTTCTACCTGCGTCACCGTTACGTGCTCTGGGCGGTGTTTGGTCTGTTGGCGATTGTTGCCGTCCTGGCGATTCACCTGACTTTGCTCCGACGCGCCCAGCGAGCGCTACTCGGCAGTGAGGAACACCTGGCCCATGTGAATCAGGTCTTGGCTGCCATTCGCCGGGTCAATCAACTCATCACCCAGGAAAAGAATACGTCGGTGCTGCTCCAGCAGGCCTGCGACTTGTTGGTACAAACACGCGGTTTCGCCAGCGCATGGATAGGTATGTTTGAAAAGTCCGTGCATGCAAGTGACACACAAACGTTGCGCTCAACCCCGGTCGAGCATGTGTATGCCGCCGGTTACGGCGAAGACTTTGAGCGACTGAACCAGCAGGTACGTGCCGGTGATCTGCCATCTTGCGCGCAGGGGGCATTGGCCCAGCCGAGCATTCACGTGGTGTGCGATGCCGCGGTCGGCTGCCCGCAGTGTCCCATCGGGCACAGCTATGGCAGTCGGGCCGCGTTGACCATTCGCCTGGCTCATGATGGACGTGTCTACGGTTGGTTGAGTGTGGCCATCCCCGTCGCTTACGCCAACGACACCGAAGAACACTCATTGCTGGAGGAAGTGGCTGGCGACATCGCCTTTGCGATGTGGTCGAACGATATGGCGGCCAACCAGCAATCGTTGGAACGACGCTATGCCGCGGTACTCCGCACCACCAGCGATGCCGTGGTCGCGCTCGACATGCAGGGCCACATCACCCTGTTCAACCCCGGCGCGGAAAAGCTGTGCCGGTCTTCAGCAGAGTCGGCCATTGGCAAGCATGTCAGCGTGTTCTGTCCGC
>JANQFT010000602.1 GCA_028277685.1 Phycisphaeraceae bacterium | reverse complement strand
GCCAGAGCCACCGAATCAAAACCTTCCGGCATCTGCACCCACAGAAAGTGGCCGCCGGATGGCTCGCCGATGCGCGTGCTTGCGGGGAAATGCTCGCTGACCGCCATGCGGAACAGATCGATGTTTTCCTCGTAAGCGGCGCGAATGGCACGCAGGTGCTTGGCCATGCCGCCGCTGGAAAGAAATCGCGCCACCGCCACCTGGTTCGGTGTGGCGATCGCCAGGTAAGCCATGCCGTGCAGACGTTCAATCTCCTGCTGGTACTTACCTGCCACCACCCAGCCCACGCGGTGTCCCGGGGAAAGCGTTTTGCCCAGCCCGCCGATCTGAATGACCTGGTCGCTGTCGAACGCTTTTAAAGATTTCGGCCGACGGTCGCCAAAGTAAAGTTCGCCATACGTGTCATCTTCGATGAGTGTCATGCTCGCCCGTCGCGCCATGTCTACGAGCGCAGCCTTATTCTCATTCGGCATCACGGCTCCGGTCGGATTACTGACGCTGGGGCAGAGCATGAGGCAACGAATCCTGTTATGTCGCTTCACCACACGCTCGAACGCACTCAGCATCAAGCCATTTTGCGGATCGCTCGGCACTTCGATCACTTTTAGTCCCAGGAATGCCGCGGCGCGGTAGAAGCCGAAATAACCCGGTGATTCAATCGCGATGGTGTCCCCCGGTTGCGTGAGTGCACGCAATGAGAGGATGATGCCATCCGTGCCGCCGCCGCAGATCGTGATTTCATCTTCCGTGATCGCGCAGCCGGCTTCGAGCAGACGCAACGCCATCTGGCGACGCAGGCAAGGCTCTCCCGGTGCCAGTGAGTATCGATTCATGCCCAGCGGATCGCGTCGAACGGCCCGGGCCAGACACAGGCTCAATTGCTCAGATGGAAAGAAACTGGCGTCGGGTGTGCCACATCCGAGCGGCAGCACCCCCGCGCGCCGTGCATCACGAATCAGCGCAGCCGCCTCGTCATCCACTTGAACGACCCGCGGCGTCGATTGGCTGCGCTCCGGCTTGGCCGCGGCCAGGGATTGTCTCGCCCCCGCGTCCCAGAACTGACGAGGACGCACGTAGTAGCCTGACCGCTCACGTGCAGCCAGCAAGCCCATGTTCTCAAGACGACGATAACCATCCAGCACGGTCATCATGCTGAAGCCGGTCTGGTCCGCCATCGCCCGCACGGATGGCGCTTTCTCGCCCGCACGCAACGTGCCACTGTCGACAAGTTTCTGCAGACGTTTGACCACGTGCTCGTACTTGCGCATGGGTGTTCTCCTTGGGGAGACGCAATATAGAACAGATTTATTATATGAATATCTGTTCTATGTTGTATTCCATGCCTGTGTATCTGTGCGCAGTTTCAGCAAGGCGATACGCTGCTTCGCCAAAGGAGTCAGGGCATGTGGCTTGCTGTTGCGTTAACTGTTGGACTGGTGGTGCAGGTGGCGTGGATTCGATTGCTGCGGTGCAGCGGATCAATCACACGCCGTCCCCCCATGATGTGAGTGCGCCGCATCGCTATGGGCTGCGTTATCGATGTCGCCAGCGCCAGATTTGTTTTTGATGCGCCCACACCACGCGCCATGGGCCATGGTCAAGGTACTTGCGGGCTGAGGTGAGCGCCGCCGCCTCACAGGTGCGCACCCGTCCGCGCTGTTTCAGGCGTTGCACCAGGTCGTAGTCATCCATGACAGGTAGATCATCGAACCCACCCACCGCATCGTACGTCTGCCGCGTCATGAACAGGGCTTGGTCGCCATACGGCAGGTCGAATTGCTGGCTGCGAATCTTCGTGCCCCACTCGATGCAACGCAATGAAAGGTCGACCCCATCAAACTGCATGGCAAAGGCGCCGGCCATGGTGTTCGGTTGCCCCAGCACCTGCTGCACGTGACGAGCAAAACCAAACGGCAAACGTGTATCCGCGTGAAGGAAAAGCAGAACTTCACCGGTCGCCGCATCAGCCCCTGTCCGCAGTTGTGCCCCGCGGCAGGCATCACCCACGATCACCTTTGCCCCGGCTGCTTCGGCGATGTTCAGCGTTTCATCCGTACTCCCGCCGTCGGTGATGATGAGTTCAATATTCGTTTCCTGTTTAGCCGACTCGATCGCGCGTGGCAGATGCGATGCCTCATTCAACGTGGGAATGATCACACTTAGCCATGGGGTGTTTCGTTTCGTGTGCTTCTGCACACGATGCCACACCGGTAATTCATCCGGTTCGTCCACATCGGAAAGCGTGGGCAAGTTGCACACACGAAGGCCTGTCGATTCTGCCTGCCGCAGCGTTTGTTCATAGACGCGCTCGCTGCCCCAGTCGATCTGCTGGAACAGATGCGGATGCCAGGCCTTCATGCCGATCAGGTAGTAACCGCCATCGCATGCTGGGCCGATCACCACATCGTGCTTGGCAAGCGCATGCATCGCCTCGCACAGTCTTTCGGGGGTGATGTCGGGCACATCGCAACCGATGCAGATCACGCGTCGTCGACCGGCGGCAAACGCGTCCGACACAGCCCGGGCCAACTTTTGCCCGAGGTCTCCTTCGCCTTGTGGTGTGTATTGAAAATGGTGACCAAACAAGTCGGCCATGGCAGGACGATTGCTCCCGGTGTAGCGCACTTCAACGTCCGCCTCGCGCATGGTGCGAAAATGATCTGCCACCTGCAGGGCATGCGTGGTCATCTCGCGTTGCAGGTCGGCTGCACCCTGTTCGCCGAGCGCCGGAATCATGCGTGTTTTGGTGTTACCCGGTTCGGGCAGACGGGAGAAAACAACCACCCGTTCACCACGTCGCGCGACGGCGCGGGCGCATAGCCATTCGCGGCCGATGGTGGTGAGTATCTTGTACCCCGCGCCCACCACACCGCGCACGGTACCGCTGATTTTCGATTTCCCCACGCGCTTGCGATAACGCACGGG
>JANQFT010000541.1 GCA_028277685.1 Phycisphaeraceae bacterium | reverse complement strand
GCATGGCCACCGGGTTCTGGCAAATGGATGAAATGCTGTCCGGCCTGCAACCGGGCGAAATGATCATCGTGGCGGCAAGGCCCTCGATGGGTAAGACCGCATTCGCGTTGAACATCGCCGAGTACATGGCCCTAGACAACAAACAACCATTGGCCATCTTCAGTTTGGAAATGGGCAAGCAGCAGTTGGCCCAACGTTTGATGAGTAGCCGCAGCGGGGTCGATGCCCAGCGTATGCGTCGCAATATGCTCAGCCCGGACGAGTTTCGCCGTCTGCAGGAGATCGTCAGCGAAACGTACGATGCGCCGATGTTCATCGACGACACACCAGGGCTGAGCATTCTTGAACTGCGCGCCAAGGCCCGCCGCCTCGCCATTCAGCATGACATCAAAGCCATCTTCGTCGACTACCTGCAACTGATGAGTTCACCGGGTTCGGAATCGCGCCAGCAGGAAGTGAGCGAGATCAGCCGCGGAGTGAAGGCGCTGGCGCGTGAGTTGAGCGTGCCGGTGGTCTGCCTTTCGCAGCTCAACCGTAACCCTGAAGGTCGCGAGTCGAAAAAGCCCATGCTTTCCGACCTGCGTGAATCAGGCTCCATCGAACAGGATGCCGACGTGGTAATGATGCTGCACCGCGAAGATTACTACAACAAAGCCAACGATGACTTCGTGGCCACCAACACCGCGCAGGTGATCATCGCCAAACAACGAAACGGCCCCACCGGTGTGGTCGAACTCCAGTTCGACGGCAACACCACCCGCTTCCATAACCTCGCCCGCGGCATCAGCGCCGACGCTGCCGGCTATTCCGCCCCACCCCCGACCGACGCGGACGTCCCAGCCGACGTACCGAATGATCCGCCGTTCTAAGAATGTGATATGTGGTATCTGATATGTGATATGTTTGATGCGGCGTAAGTTCCCGTTCTGACATATTCCATACTACATATCACATACAACATGGCTTCCAGTCATGCTTTCGTCCTCGCGAGGGACCGCCCGTCAACGTAAACTATCCCCCATGAAGAAGGTGGTTCTCATCGCGAACCGCAACAAACCGCAGGTTGTGGATGCCCTGGCGGCGTTCGAGCCGTGGCTGAACAATCACGCGCAGATTGTGTTGCAGGCGGACACGTCGGACGATGCGCCGATCGTCGCCCCCAATGCCGACCTGGTTTTGGTACTCGGCGGCGATGGCACGCTGTTGGCCCAGGCGCGGCGGGTGGTTGATTCGGGCCTGCCCATCGTTGGCGTGAACTTCGGCAAACTCGGTTTTCTCGCGGAGTTTTCGCCGGATGAGTTGCGCGATGCCTGGCCGCAGATCGTGGCCGATGAATGCCCGATCTCGCAACGGGTGATGCTCGAAGCCACCGTGCTTTGCGATGGCGATAAGCCTTGCTTCCGCGGGTTGGCGATGAACGATTGCGCCATCACCGCCGGCCCGCCCTTCCGCATGATTCAACTGGAACTGGCGATCAACCCCGAACGCTGGGGCGGCAAAGGCACGCGCTTCGGTGGGGATGGCGTGGTCATCGCTACGCCCAGTGGGTCGACCGCGTACAACCTTTCCGCCGGCGGCCCGATTGTCGCCCCGGATGTGGAAGCACTGGTCATCACGCCGATCTGCCCACACAGTTTGAGCTTCCGCCCGATCGTGGCGAGTCGCGCCGACAAACTTCGGTTGACGTTGCACGAATCGAACCCCGGCACCACACTGGTGCTGGATGGGCAGGAGTCGCGCACGTTGGCGGCGGGGTCGCAGGTGGAAATTCGCGCGTACGACAAATCTCTGAAGCTGATTCGCAACCCCGCGATGGGTTACTGGAAGCGTTTGGCACATAAGCTGCACTGGGCTGCCGGTCCAACGCGAGAATAGAGGGCACCTCTCTTGATCCCCACGCCATCGATGATGACATTCGCGCGCGTCGGTCGCACTTACCAACTGCGCATCGCGTCCGCGACGGACCTGGCGCACATCCTGGAACTCGATGAAGCACACTGGGTGGCCATCAGCGCGCCGACCAACACCATCGACATCGACCCGGTGTTCCTGAAACTGCTCGACACCGACCACGACGGCCGCGTGCGCCCCTTCGAACTGCGCACCGCCATCCGCTGGCTGCTGGAAACACTGAACGATCACGAAGGCATCACCTCCGGTTCGGATGAAGTTGACCCGCGCAACATCAACGCCGACACCCCGGACGGCAAGCGCGTCGCCACGGCATGTGAAAAGATCATGGTTCGTGCGGGCGATCAGGTCGCGCCGGTCACGCTGGCGGAAATCCGCGAAATCAAAGCCACCGAAGAAGCGCGGGCAGTGAGTGAAGCGGGCGTGGTTCTGGCAGAAGCCGCGGACGATGATGAGACCGCGCAGTTCATCCGTGATGTGCTTGCCACCGTGGGCGGCGTTGACCACCCCAGCGGCAAGCAAGGCATCACCACGGAAACACTTCAGCAGTTTCTCACGCAGGCGGAAGGTTTGCTGAAATGGCAGGACGCCGGCCGCATCCCGCGTGGACATCGCAAGACGGCCATCATGCCGCTCGGCAAGCAAACCACCGAAGCGTTCGCCGCGTACCGCGCGGTGTGTGAGAAGGTCGACCAATACTTCGCCCAGTGCGAAGCGATGCGACTCGATCTTTCGCTGCGTCGGCATTTCGATCCTCGATCATCGCTCACCGCGCAGCTCGACCTGCATCAGCCGGATGATATCGCCAAACTCATGCGCGATGCCCCACTGGCCGAACCGACTGACCTGCAAACGCTCGACCTGAACACGGGCATCAACCCGGCGTACGAGAAGGCCATCGCCAAACTGCGCGAGGCGACGCTGGTTCCGATTCTGGGTGAGCAGATCACCACCCTCACCCCCACCACATGGCAGCAGGTGAAGGATGACTTGGCGGCGCATCTGGTGTGGGTGAATTCGAAAGTCGGCGCGGCGTTGGAATCGCTGGGCGAGGCAAAACTCAAGCAGTACCTTGAACCGCAATACGCGGAGAGTGTGCGCACGCTGGTTGAGCAGAGCTGCACCACCGCGTTTGTGCTGGACAACATCCGCGTGGTGGAAAAGCTGATCCTGTTTCAGAAGCACATGCTGCGTTTTGCCAACAACTACGTGGCGTTTGATGATCTGTATGGCAAGCAACGTCGCGCGCTGTTCGATGTGGGCGAAGTGGTGATGGATGGCCGCCGCTTCAACCTGGCGGTGCGCGTATACAATCGCAAGGAACATGCGAAGGTGGCCTCCACCAGCAACATCTTCGTGCTCTACCTGGAAGTGACCGGGCAGGATGTGAAACCATTCGAGGTAGCGGTGGCCGTGACCAGTGGCGGGCAGGGTAACCTGTGCGCGGGCAAGCGCGGGGTGTTTCATGATGTGACCGGCCGCGAACTGGATTGTCGCGTGGTGCAGGTGATTGATAACCCGATCAGCCTGCGCGAAGCGATGGTCGCGCCGTTCGTGCGATTGGGTCGCGCGATTGCGGGGAAGATCGAATCGGTAGGTAGCTCCGCAGAGAAGCAACTCGATAAAGCCGGCGGTCAGGTCGTCACGGAAGTGGGGGATGCGCCGGGTAAGGCGCACTGCCCGCGCCCCCGGAAGCTAGAGCCGCTTGCGGCTTCGCGGCTGCAGGCGCCTTACCCGGCGCATCCCCCACTTCCGTGACGACCTGACCGCCAGCTTTATCGAGTTGCTTCTCTGCGGAGCTACCTACCGATTCGATCTTCCCCGCAATCGCGCGACCCAATCGCACGA
>JANQFT010000492.1 GCA_028277685.1 Phycisphaeraceae bacterium | reverse complement strand
CGCTTCGTTGGGGATGCAGGTTCGACCGTCATCATGGAACACCTGCGTGTGGACGGCCCCATCGAGCACGCAGGCGCGGGGACACTGGTATTTCGTCACGGTGATCACAGAGGGTATCGCAACACGCCCGACGGCACCGGCGACGCATTCTTTGAAGATGTGATCGGAGCGCCATACCTGATCAACCATCCACAGAATTTCTGGGGCCGGGCGATCAACTCCGAATTCGGCAAGCGGCCGTTGTTCGAGAACCACGGCGGCAACGTCTGGCTGCTTGGTTACAAGACCGAGGGTGAGATGACCTGCCTGCTTCAGACGGCCGGCAAAACGGAAATGCTCGGGGCATTGTTCTACCCACTGAAGAATCGCCATCCGACCGGACCGGCCCTGATTAACAAGGGCGGAGAATTCAGCGGTGCCGTCGTCATGAACAGCCGCGGTTACAAGCTGTTCCTTGGACCAGCCAAAGGTCAGTCCGATCGCGCTGTAACCCAGCGCCAGGTCAGTCGACGCGGCGCGCCACTCATATACAGCCTTGAGCCATGACACCATGATCGCAGCAACTGTATGAACGACACTTACCCGCAGCGCGCTGAGGAGTCTTCGCACATGAGTCTCATGAGGTATCGCATCGTGTTGGTTTGCCTACTGATCGGCTTGACGGCCGGATTGGCACGGGCACAAAGTGAACAACCTGTTGAACCGGCGAAAGACACTCAGCCATCAGCCAATGCTGCTTCGGACGAATTGCAGCAAGACGCGGAAGCGATGATGAATGCTTCTGATGAAGCGGCTGGCGATAAGTCGGACGCTGATGCTCCTCCTGAGCGATCGATGGCAAGAGAGATCATCGTCCGCATCCATCAAGCGGAAGAGATCGGCTACGTCCTGCTCGGGCTTTCGGTGATCGGCCTGGGCTTTGCCATCGAGCGACTGGTGCATCTGCGTCGCGGCTCGATCTGTCCGCACGGCTTAGCCAATCGCGTGTTGGATCACATGGCCGCCGGGGATTATGACCAGGCGACCGCAGCCTGTCGCAAGCAATCCAGTACCATCGGCCGCGTGCTTCAATCGGTGATTCGCCACCGTGATTTCACGTTTGCCGATCTCAGTGCGATCGCCGGAGACATCTCCACCCGCGAACTCCGCCAACACCTGCAGCGTGCCTATCCCATGGCCATTGTCGCCACACTTGCTCCACTGTTGGGTCTGCTTGGCACCGTGATCGGCATGATCAAATCGTTCGAGTCCGTCGCCCTCGCCGGGTCGATGGGTGATCCGTCGATCATGGCTGGCTCGATCTCATTCGCATTGGTTACCACGGCGATGGGACTGATCATCGCGGCACCGAACCTGGCCCTCTACCACGTGTTCCGCGTTCGCACCAACAACCTTGCCTGCCTGCTTGACGAACAGGTCAGCGAAGTGCTCAGCGAATGGCAGATGCAACGCCATCAGGAGATGAACGCCGCCGCATCAAAGGACAAGGATTGACATGCAAAGCCGCCTGGACAATTCCGATGACATCGCCGTCGATATGGCGCCGCTGATCGACTGTGTCTTTCTACTGCTGATCTTCTTTCTCGTGGCGACCACGCTGAAGAAACTCGATCGCGAATTACCGGTGCAACTGCCTGAAGCATCGATGGCCGTCGACACCAAGCTCGCACCCGATGCGTTGGTGATCGGGCTGGACGTGGAAGGCGAACTATTTCTCAACGCCGAGCCGATCACCATTGAGCAGTTTCATCAGACGCTCAGGGAAGCAGCCGAAGCGAATCCTGCAACCCCCATTCGCATCGATGCTGATCGACTAACACCGTATCAGGCCATCGTTCACGTGATGGATCAATGCATGTTCTGGGATTTGCGGAACATCGGATTTCACATTCGAGACCGCGAACGTAGACCGAAAGGTTAAACACGATGAGCCGACACCGGGCCGGAAATCCGACACCGTGGCTGTTTGCTTCCATTATCGCCCACCTGTTGTTGCTTGCAGCGTTGCTGTTCGTGATCGTGCCACCGCCGGAACCGATCGATCACTTGCAGCGTGAGCAACTGAACCAGATCGATCCCGCCAAACTCGAAACCGCCGCGGAGAAACTGCGCGACATCAACCGCGAGGAATTGGAACAGAACCTGACTGAACTCGAGATGATCCGCGAACAGATGAAGCAGTTGGAGCGTGAACAACTCGAAGCGATGGCCAGGGAATTGTCAGACCGACCGGCAGAAGCCCTGGAACGCGCTCGTGAATTGGCTGAGCAAATCATCACTGAACAGCAGCAGTTACTTGAATCACAGCAACAACTGGACGGTACGTTAGAGAAGGCGGGCACCGCGCTGGTTGAGCAGGCCAAACAACCGGCAAACAAGCAGCGTTTCGAGACATTCGTCAAAGGTGGCGCGGGTCATGATGCGGCCAGGCGACTGATCGAGGTTGGCCAAGGTGCAGGGAAAGCCGCCAGGCACATCGACCGAATCCAAAAACGCCAGGTGGAACTGGGCGAGGAGATTGCCTGGCTGGACGAAGCAAGTCTGTCCGCGCCGCTCTCGCAGGCGTTCGATGCCCAGGAGCATGCCGAACATCGCAACAAGCAGACCGTCGATCGACTGGCGTGGTTAGGCCGCGACTTCAATGAACTGCACAAGAAGGCCAAAGGTGGTTTGACGGAGCTGGGCAAGAAGAAGAAACGCGAGTGGGTCATCCGCCATAACCATGGCCACATCGACAGGCAGGCCAAACACCCACCGGCGATCAACAAACACCACGACGAAGCCATCGTCGCGCAAACTGATGCCATTCGCGCACAACAAGCCGTACTTACCGCATTGGCCGCTTTGGATGAACCCGAGCCACTTGATACCGACAAGCTTGAAGTGGATGTCAGCGACGTTGCCGATGTAAGCGGCGATGACGCGACGGAACACAATTCAGACTCCGACACCTCACCAAGCGACTCGGGCGACCAGGATGCAAGCGAACCGTCCATCTCTGAGTTGTACACCAAATCGGTCGCCACTGAGCAAGCGATTGGCAAGCTGCACGCCGGCGTCCGTGCTGCTGCCCTCACGCGCAACGCAGGTGTTGCCCCAGCCTCTGCGCGGAAGACGGTTCAGACGACCTCGCCCGCGCGGCCAGCGCTCGAATCAACCACCCTGGATGGCTCGGTCAACAGCGGCGACCAGTATCAACAGTATCAGCAACAGTTGGCAAACGCTGTGGCAGAAAGTCGGTCCATGGTGCGCACTGCCCGCGCGATGCTCGAATCGGCAACCACCGCCTCCACGGGCCAGGGAACTGAACTGACCGTCAGCACCGCTGGTGATGACGTCACCA
>JANQFT010000481.1 GCA_028277685.1 Phycisphaeraceae bacterium | reverse complement strand
CACTTGGGGCGGTCCGGATGTGGTAGACATCTCCCCCAAGGGCGAACCGCTGCGTTTATACCAACGCGTGGAAGGCAAGAAGAAAATCTATCCGAAGCCAGCCAAGCAACGCACCAGCGGCACGGGATTCGCGGAGAAGGGGCCGACGAATATGAAGAAGTAAGCGGCACCAGCCGCCAGCCACTTACCCACCATAGCTTCCGAGCGAAGGCTGGTAGTCTTTAGGCGCACGTCCTGCGAAGCCTTGGTGAAGCAGGATCACGGCCAGAACGCAGCGATGGTGATAATCAGCCAGATCAGACCGCCCACAATCAGTTTGCTGATCACGCCAGTGATGTGACCGATCGCTGCGCCGGTGCCGACTTTCACCGCCTGGTCGCGTTTCTTGCCAGTGCTGATTTCCATCACGGCCGACCCGGCGAAAGCGCCCCCCACCGCGCCCACCAACGTGCTGATAGGTGGCGGAATCATCACCACACCGAGGAACAACGTGCCGGCGATCGCTCCGCCGATGCCGCCAATGGTCGCGCCCACCGAACCCCACACACTGCCGCCGGCTTTCTTACTGCCCAAAGCGCCAGCGAGGAATTCGATCACTTCACCGATCAATGCCAACACCACAACCACGATGAGGGTGGTGGTCGAAAACACGTTACTGTCATAAAGCCACATGAGCGCGAAGGCCGAGCCGATCATCAACCAGTTACCCGGCAGCCCGAGCGCGGTGAGGACGAGCCACATCAGATTCACCAGCGACAGGATGGTGGCGTAGACGTAGATCATCTTGGCATGGTGATGTTACTCGGTCGACAGCGGCGGGATGACAAGCCTAGTTCCGGCGCGAACGACGTTGGCGTCTTTGATCTTGTCGCGGTTGGCGTTGTAGATCAGACGCCACTTGGTGCCATCCTGGTATTCGCGGGCGGCGATGTTCCACAGGCCTTCGTTCGGTTGCACGATGACGGTACGGGCGTTGTTCCCCAGGCCGAGTGCGAGCGGGTCGCGGGCGGTAGGCTCCGGACGTGAGGTTTGGCTATCGGTGGCGGAAGAAGGCGCGGGCGCTTCAGCCAACGCGGGCAGCGTAAGGGTGGTGCCGACTTTCAGGTTACCAGGATTAATGCCGGGGTTGGCATCGGCAATCAACTTGTGATGGATACCGTTGCCATAGTGTTTGGCGGCGATTTTCCACAGGCTGTCGCCGGACTTCACCATGTAGGTGGTGGCCGGACGCACGGTAGTGGTGTCGGCGGCTTGTGGTGCGTCGATGGTCGCGTCGGCGGCTGGTTGGGGGGTGTCCGGCTGCGGGGTGGGGTCGCTATCCAACGCCATGCTGGGGCTGGATGAACGATACGGCTGATAGACGTAACCGGTATCGCCGGCGGCCTGTTCGGTTGCGGTGGTGTCGTTAGTGCTGGCGGCGGGATCGGTGGATGCTGCGTCGTCGGCGCTCATCGGGTCGGGGTCGATCAGGTCAAGACCAGAGGCGGCATCGGAGGTATCGTTGTCGGATTCTCGGGCGACGATTTCGGGGGTGGAAGTGCGATTGAGCAGGTCGTCGAGTTCGTTTTGCGCACCGTCTGAGGCATCGGTCGCATCATCGACCGGCGTCATGGCGGGATCGCGCAGGTCTGGGCCGCCCCCGGAAGAATCACTCAGGGCGGAACCCGAAGTTCCATCAATATCTTCCTGCGTGATGTTGACTTTGGTATCGGGCTGTTCTCTTTGACTGCCGACGTAGACGGAATAGCCCAGCACCGCGAGGATGAGGACGGCCACGGCGGCAATGCCGACTTTCCTACCGGGGGCCATAGCACGCTCCTTCGAGTGGTCGATGAGATGCCCATCATTGTACCGCGCCGGATGCGGCAATGGGGGCATGAATGTCGGGAGTGCGAGGCTCCTGCCGAGCCGGGGGGGTGCTTCAGCTCAGCGGGAGCTTCGCCCTCCCGATGGATCGATTACGCTTCGATTTCTTTCATCGGATCAGGCTTGGCGCCGAGGCTTTGGCCCAGGCTGAGAATCGGGGCCGCCACGGCCACCGACGAGTACGTTCCCACGCCCACGCCAATCAACAACGCGAAGGCAAATTCACGCACGCCTTCACCGCCGAATGCGTAAAGCATGAACACCGCCAGCAACGTGGTACCTGAAGTCAGCAGCGTTCGGCTGATCGTCTGGTTGATCGAATCGTTGATCACACCAGGCGTGGCCACGGCCAGCTTGCCGCGGTTTTCGCGGATACGGTCGAACACCACGATGGTATCGTTGAGCGAATAACCCACAATGGTGAGCAACGCCGCGATCAACGGCAGGTTGATCTTGTACGAACCGATCAGCAGCGAGCGTGCCCAATCCTGCTCGAACACGAACCCGGTGATGGCGATGAAGCCCATGGCGATGGTGACATCGTGCACCAGCGCAACGGTGGCGGCCAAACCGAATCGCAAACTGCCGAACCGGAACCAGATGTACACGACAATCGCCAGAATGCTGATGAGCAGCGCCACAATCGCCTGTTGCTGAATGGTGCGGGCGACGGTGGGCGTGAAGTTGCTGACGCTGCTGAGCGAAGTATCCCGGCTCATCGCATCACGCACCAGCGACCATTCCGATTGTGCCATCGCTTCCCAGTCTTCGGGGGAATCGAAGTAACTGATGTTCGTATCGCGACTCACCACGGCCACAGCGGTGTAGAGCGCGGGGTTGTCGGGATCAACTTCCAGACCCACTACGCGCGTGGGGCGATAGGGTTGATCTTCGTAATCCGGCTGATTGCGCATCGCCTTGATGCGTTTGGCGATGTCGTCGATGGTGGTGGGCGACTGAATGTCACGCAGCACAATGGCCACGCCACCGCGATCGTCCAGCGTAACGTCTTCGGTTTCGTCGATCACCCGCAGACCGATCACTTCACTGAGGCTCGACCGGGTGATGGGCAGCACCATGGTGCCAGCATCGCTGACACGCTCAATCTGTTGTCCGGCAAAACGCAGGCTGCTGGTGGTATCGAGCTTCGCGGCGAACAGCGTCTTGATGACCGCAGCCACGGTGCGCGAATCGCTGACGGTGGCGGCCACAGAAAACTGTGAGGCTTGCAGGTCTTCGGTCATGTCACCCACGGCCACCACGGTGGCATCACGCAGCAGGGAAAGGTCGGTGGCAGCAGCGGCATCGATCTTCGCCTGCGCCTTGGTGGTCTGCTCAAGCTGGGCCTGCTCCTCATCCGACATGTTTTCCAGTTGACCACTGCGCTCGATCTTCGCCCACGCTTCGGCTTCGAGTTGTGCCTGACGTTCGGTCACACGTTGGCTCAAGGCGTCAAACACTTCGCGGTCTTCCGCGGTGACCGTCGATGGATCAGCGAACCACAGGCCCACCTGCTTCACATCTTCGCGTACATCGCCGAGTTTCATGGTCATCGGTACATCGGTGGCGGGATCGGTTTTCAGGTCGAATGCCACCTGCGTACCGCCGCGGAATTCGATGTCCAGCAGGTCTTCGCCGCGGCTGAAGCACAGCGTCAAACTACTCACCACCGCGATCAGGCTCACGCCGAAGAACATCCAACGCAGGCTCACCCAGTTCACCTTCGGATGCAGCAGCGACTCCAACGGCTTCACCACCGAAGGCAGCATGTTCAAACGCTTGATGTGGAACAGGCGGCCCCACACCTCGAAAATCACCCGCGTCATGAACAATGAGGTGAACAGGGTCGCACAAATACCAATACCCAGCGTGATCGCAAAGCCACGCACCTGCGCGCTGGCGGTCAGGTACAGAATCACGCACACAATCAGGTTGGTGATGTTGCCGTCGATAATCGCGCTCAACGCCCGGTTGTAACCAAGCCGCAGGCTGGCTGCCATTTCGTTGCCGCGCGACAGTTCTTCACGAATGCGCTCGAACACCAGCACGTTGGCATCCACACACATGCCGATGGTCAGCACGATGCCCGCAATGCCCGGCAACGTGAATGCTTCCTGCCGCAACGCCATGATGCCCAGGATGATCACGATGTTGGCGAACAACGCCGCGTTCGCCACGCAACCGGCAAAGAAGTAGTAGATCGCCATGAAGATCGCCACGATGATCAACGCGTCGATCGCCGCCTCCAACCCGCGGCGCAGGTTATCTTCACCATACTTCGAACCGACCTTGGTCACGCTGATCGGTTCTTCACTCAGGCGGGCGTCCAGTGAGCCGGCCTTGAG
This sequence comes from Phycisphaeraceae bacterium, assembly GCA_028277685.1. Taxonomy (GTDB): domain Bacteria; phylum Planctomycetota; class Phycisphaerae; order Phycisphaerales; family Zrk34; genus JANQFT01. The sequence continues at coordinate 6,447 of JANQFT010000481.1, read as the reverse complement.
CGTGCTCACCAGGTAATTCTGCTCGAGGCGGCTGAAACCACCCGTGCCGCCGCTGATCAACACGTTGCTAGAAAGCTTCGACTGGATGACCGGCGTCGACAACACGCGGCCATCCAGTACCATCGCCATCTGCCGTTGAATGTTCTCGCCCGACATCTGGCTCATCAGCGTAGCGCCCGTGGGGTTCAAACTGAACGACACGGCGGGCAGGAACATGCTGTCGATGGCCTGCTGCGGATTGCGCACCCCCCAACCTTCCTGGCTGGGGCGACGCGCCATCGACTTGTCTTCCGTGTTCCACAGCAGCACGTGCGCTTCACCGCCGTACATCGCGCCGATCAATCCACGACGATTGGCCAAAAACGCGACCGCGTCTTCACTGAACGCCTGACGTTCAGCCAACGTGTCGGCAAAACGATCCGGGTCATCGATCGCCATCCACACCATCGTGTCGCCAGAGTTGAAGCGCGGCCCGCGCTCGGCAAGTTGCTGACGCAGATCGTCAACGTTCGGCACTTCGGACTGGGCCACCGTGATACGGAATTCCAACACACCCGAACCGCGTAACATGCGGATCAGGTCTTCATGGTCTTCCAGGTGTCCCTTCACCACCACATAGGCGTCGAAGCGTTCGACGAAGTCGTCAATTTCCGTACCGCGGGCGGTATGCTTGTTGCGTAGTTTCTCCAGCGCCATCGCGCGCGGGCTGCTGCCTTCGATGGTCACGCCGTCTTCATCTTTACGATCCACGGTCGACAGTTCGGCAATGCGTTCGAGGTTGGCCAGGTCCAGGTTGGTCGCCACCACCGCACTGACCGACGCATCGTACGCCGCCTGCGCCTCGGCCACCTTCAACGCCAGGGCCGCTCGTTTACTGCCATCCTCACCGACCGATTCATAATCTTTCCGCGCGGCCTGGTAGGCGTCATACGCAGTGGCCGCCAGGCTCAGCAAACTGCGACGGGATTCAACCCCGCGCACCAGTTCATCCAACGCGGCCTGCCGATTCGACTTGGTCGCCACGGCCAATTGCACACCGCTGCGACGCACGTTGGCCGAGTCGATCCGGTCTTTCACCTCATCCACCGCTGCGCGGCGCGTGCTGACTTCCGTGCTCGGACGAGGCATCTGAATTTCGATGCGGCCGGCCTGGTCGATACGCCAACTGATGCCGCGGCTGTCCTGCGGGTCCACACGGCGACGCAGCACGTCCACCGTTTGCTTCAGCGCTTGCGTGCGATCGCGCCCCTCGGGGATGGTCACGTCGTACAGCAGGCTCGTACCACCGCGCAGATCCAAGCCCAGGCGCAGCTTGTCCTGCGGGGGATACAACGCCGCCCCGCATGCCGCCAGCACCGCGATGATCAGCGATATCTTCCACGCCAGTTGACGCGCGGTGGCCAAGCCGAACAAGGCGGCCGCCACACCGGCGAAGAATATGACCAGAAGCACGTTGTAAACGGTCAGGAAAGTGTCCATGCCGATTCTAATCCCGCATCACATAAGGGGGTGATTGCCGATGGGGGGTGCGTGACCCGCCATCGGGGTTATTTGCCGGTTTCCTCTGAGACGACGCCCTGAATGGCGTTACGGCTGAAGCGCATCCGCGTGTTGGATGATTCATCCACCTTCAGCACCACTTCGTTATCTTTCACTTCGACCACCGTGCCCATGATGCCACCGATGGTGACCACACGGTCGTTCTTCGACAGCGCTTCGAGCATCGATTGGCGTTTCTTCTTTTCACGACGCGGGCCGTTGAACACGAACACCCACAGAATGATCACGCCCAGAATCAGGAACATGAACATGGGATCGCCGAGAATGCTCGTCGGCTGATCCTTCTTCGGCGTACCAGGCTGCGGAACGATTGCGCCCTCTTCACCCGGGGCACCTGGGGTTGTCGAAGGCCCATCGGGCAGTTCAGCCGGTGCCGGGTCGCCTGCCGGCGCATCATTTGCGGGCGCATCGCTTCCGGGGGTGGCGGCTTGGGCCAGCGTTAAGTTCAGATAGTCTGCCATGACAGCTCCTGGAATCTACAGATCTTCGATGTTCGATCTTCAGATCTGGCTGCGATATGTCCGCATGCGCGATCACCAACGCAACCAAGGGACATCCGATCGAAGATCGACGATCTCAGATCAAACATCCCCTATCACCGGCCATCTCTGGCCCAGCGAAGACCACGCATCATCCCGGATTGCCTGCCGGATGTCCAGCATGAGGCGCTGGAAGTGGCGGATGTTGTGAATCGAAACCAGAATCGGGCCAAGCATCTCGTCGGCAAGGAATAAATGCCGCAAATATGCCCGGCCAAAGCGGGTGCAAGCCAGACAATCGCATGCCGGGTCGATCGGACCGTCGTCCGACCGGCAGGCGGCGTTGCGCAGCCGTAGCTGCCCGGTCTGGGTGAAGGCGTTGGCATTTCGCCCATTCCGTGTGGGCAACACGCAATCGAACATGTCCACCCCCGCACGCACCGCCGCCACGATGTCCCGTTCGTACCCCACCCCCATCAGGTACCGCGGCTTCGCCACCGGCAGTTGGGGGGCGGTGTGCCTGACAATCTCATACATCACTTCCGGGGGTTCTCCCACCGCCACGCCACCGATCGCGAAGCCGGGCAGATCGTACTGCGTGATCCGCACAGCGCAGTACGTGCGTGCTTCGAGGTCCGTCCCCCCCTGCACAATGCCAAACAACGATTGCTCATCCGTGCGTGCGTGGGCTTTCACGCAACGGTCCAGCCAACGCAACGTCCGATCCATCGCCAGCTGATTGCGTGCCGCGTAGTCTTCCGCCGCCACCGCATGCTTACCACTTCCCACTTCCGACTTCCCACTTCCGACTTCTACCTCCACTTCCCCTTTAGGCGCAGGCGGGCAGTCATCGAAGGCCATGATGATGTCCGCCCCCAGCTCGTTCTGCACCTGCATTGATCGCTCAGGTGTAAGCCGCACCCTGGCCCCATCAATGTGACTGCGGAAAGTTACCCCATCGTCGTCAATCGCGTTGATGTCAGACAAACTGAACACTTGGAACCCACCACTGTCGGTGAGGATCGGCCCGTCCCACCCCATGAACTTGTGAACACCCCCCAGTTCGTTGATCAACTCACTACCCGGCCGCAGCATCAGGTGATACGTGTTGTTCAGCAGGATCTGGCTGCCGGTCTGCTTGACGACATCCGGCAGCAAACCTTTCACCGTGGCCTTGGTTCCCACGGGCATGAACGCAGGCGTATCAAAACTGCCGTGGCACGTCGTCACCCGCCCCACCCGCGCATGCGTGGAAGGCGACTGATCCGTAATCTCAAACGAAAGGGCTGACATACCGGCAAATGATACCCGATGCCCCCGCAAGCATGGTCGCGGCCCCGACCCACCGTAGCCTTGGCAAAGGCGGATGCGGCTTTTGTCCTGCGTAACCTCGGCGAAGCAGGATGCAGCTTGAACACAGTTTAGCCACGACCTGACAGGTCGCGGGTCCATGACTTCCGACGATCGTGGATCGCCGGAATCGGGTTGCCGCTTGGCAGCAACCCGGCTTGGGTGACTTCAGTCGTTCTGAACAATACAACCAGTCATGGGGGCTGCCTCCAAGTGGTTTGTACTGGTTTATCACGAAAATACCTTAAATATAGTGATATTTTGCATGTTTTCTAGAACCAGTTGACATAGTGGTTTAATATGGTAATGTTGGTTATAAGTGGTTGAAGCACAATGAGCACATCTCTGTCAAATCCAGCAGTCAGCGTGGCCTTGAAGGATGACCCCCAGGTGCGCACCCAGGATGGGCGCGGCTTGGGGCGGACGTTGGCGAAGCTGATCCGTGAGGGCAAGTTGGCCGAAGGCGATGCGCTGCCTTCTGAACGCCAGTTGGCGTTGGAGTTGCAAGTCTCCCGCGCGAGTGTGCGTAAAGCACTGATCGCTCTGGAAGATGAAGGATTGGTTGAGGGTGGGCATGGCCGGGTGCGGCGCGTGCGGCGGCCGGTTGGGTCGGCTTCATTGATGGCCAGCACCATCTTGATCGTGGGGTTGGACAGTCTTCCGCATAAGCGACTGCCTTACGAAACAGGCTGGGATACTTACGCCCAGTTTGCCGCGACGGCGCGTCTGCAGTCGATGGGTTACCACTGCCTGGCGATCAACCCGCAGACGGCTTCCGCCCAGCAGTTGGCGCAGATGCGCAACGATGGTCCAGCCGGGGTGCTGGTGGCGTATCACCGACCTTCTGAGCAAACACAGTCCACGCTTGATCAGTTGCAGTCGATGGGTCTGATGGGCGTGACGTATGGTTCATCGGATCACGATGGCGCGTGGGATGTGGTGTATCACGATCACGCGGCTGGCGCTGAAGCGTTGACCCAATGGCTGATTGGAAAAGGTTGCCGGCGCATTCAGCCGTTCTGGCGTTTTCCGGATCATCGCAACTGGGTTACCCAGCGCGAGCAAGGCTACTGCCAGGCCATGCAGGCTGCGGGACTGACACCTCTGGTGCCGGTGCGTACTGCTGATCTTCGTGTTTCCGGGCGCGAAGAACAGTTTGATGATGCCGTGCGACTGCAAATGGGTTTCCTTCATGAAGCCTTGCTGGGTGATGAACCGGTGGACGCGTTGATGTGTGCGAACGATCTGCACGCGGCGGAGGCGGCGGAAGTGGTTCGCCGACTCGGAAAAACCCCCGGTGAAGATGTGCTGATCACCGGTTACGACAACACGTGGCAGCGCGACAACCGCAATCCGGATCGCATTGATCCGCCTGCTGCCACCATCGATAAAGCCAACGCCCGTGTGGGCGAGGCCCTGGTGGATTTACTGCTGCAGCGTATCAAAGGCGACTTGCCCGCCCAGCCGCAACGGCGTTCCACCGCGCATCAGTTGATCACGCCCCATGTTTGAACCCGAGAGAGAATCCTTGAACCCGTAGGAGGACCCACGATGAGAAAAATCACTTTTGCATGCTTGACGGCCACCCTTGCCTTGGCTGTCTCCGCACAGGCCGCCGTATGGACCGGCCAGGGCACCAACGCCAACTGGTCGAACAGTGGCAACTGGGATGCAGCCGGCCCCGCCGGCAGCCAAGCATCCGGCGGCAGCAAGTTTGACCAAGCTGTGTTCGGCACACGAGCGGCCAATACGTTCGATCCCGTACACAACGTGAGCGACAGCAACGAAGTGGCCGGCCTGAACTTCACCGGCGATTGGGATCTGAGTCTGTTCCGCGATCTGCGCTTGCGTCAGAACGGCCGCGGTATCGATGTGAATGTGGCGGGCGCGGATGTCAACGTGACCATCAGTACCGGCAATGGCAAGAAGCTGCTCTGGTTTGATAGTCCCACGAACACCATCGCAACAGGCGACACCGTTACGCAGAACGTCGGTTGGGAAGCGCTGACCGACAATCAGGACCACACGTTCAACGGTGGCGGAACCTACATCTTCAACGGTAGCTTTGCCAGTGGTTCGAAGGAAAAGGATTCGGAGTTCGACGTTGAAGGCAACACCACGCTGGTAGCGAATACGCTGCTGCGTTTGGGTAACGGCAATTCCGCCGAGGCGATTGACATCAACGTTGGCAGTACATTGGCCGGCACCGGCGGTGTACAGGCAGGTGGTGCCGGCGGCACGCGCCGGGCAACCATCGACGGCACCCTCACCCCGGGCTGGGGCGGCACCCCATTCGATACCTTCGCCTTTACGAACATCTCACGCGTTGACCTGAATGGCACGTTCCTCATCGACATCGATGCGGCTGGCAACAGCGACGGTTTGGCCGGTAACGATGTGCGTTTGGGCGCGAACAGCGTGGTGAATGTGTCCGGCATCAGCGGTGCGGATGCATACATTATCGCCAGCTACACCTCGCTGACCGGCATGTTCGATGAGGCAAACTCAATTCTGCCAGATGGTTACGTGATTGACTACAACTACGAAGGCAATAACCAGATTGCCCTGGTGATTCCGGAACCGGCCTCGATGGTCCTTTTCGCAGGCGGCATGTGTTTATTGGCCCGTCGTCGGCGAGCCTGACAATTGATTCGTCCCCCTGATTGGTCGAAAGATCAATTAGGGGATTACCTTTTCCCCTTATCCGGGAGCAGCACAACATGAACGTCATCCTCGACACGCCAAGAACACGTCGTCCCGCGTTCACCTTGGTCGAACTGCTGGTGGTGGTGGCGATCATCGCACTGCTGATCAGCATCCTGTTACCGGCGTTGAACAAGGCTCGTGATGTGGCAAAGACCACGGTCTGTTCAACCAACACCAAGCAGCAGTCGGTGGCGTTCTTCTCATACGCAAGCGAAGGGAACGGGCAGCTTCCACCTTCGTGGGATAACAACGTGGGCATGGCGTATCCCCTGTTGATCCAACAAGACCTGCTGGACGTGGCGGAAACCATAACCATCGAGAAGGGTAATCACGCGCCGTACAACGATGTTCG
>JANQFT010000472.1 GCA_028277685.1 Phycisphaeraceae bacterium | reverse complement strand
GCGGGTCTGGCGGCGATACTGCTGGTTGGACCGCGGCTTGGACGATTCCAACCCGGCAAGCCGCCACGTGAGATCGCCGGCAGCAATCTACCGCTGGCCATGCTCGGGGCGATGTTGTTATGGTTCGGCTGGCTGGGTTTCAATGGTGGCAGCACGCTCAGCCTCGACCACACGGTGCCGGGTATTATTGCCAACACCATGCTGGCCGCTGGAGCCGGCATGATCGCCACCATGCTGGCAAGCTGGCTTCGCTTCCATTTCATTCGCCCCATGGAATTAGTCAACGGAGCGATCGCCGGGCTTGTGGCGATCACCGCGGCCTGCCACGCTGTCGACGCGCTTCAGGCGGTCATGATCGGCACGATCGGCGGACTGATTACCGTGGGGGCGATGCGGCTGTTGGATGGGCTAAAGATTGACGATGCGATCAGTGCCGTGCCCGTTCACCTGGCGGCAGGTGCGTGGGGCACGCTGGCGGTCGGCCTGCTGGGCGATCTGGAAACCCTGGGAACCGGGCTCACCCGATGGCAGCAGATCGGCGTGCAGGCGCTGGGCATTGGTGTATGCGGTGTGTGGTCGTTCGGTGTGGCCTATGTCTTGTTCAGGCTGGCTCGGCGTGTGTTGCGTTTGCGCGTGACGGAAGAAGAAGAACGCCTCGGCCTGAACGTCGCTGAACACCGCGCCACCAACGATCTTCACGATTTTGCCACCATCATCGAGCAACAGGCGCGCACCGGAGATTTATCCGTCCGGGCGCCGGTGGAACCGTTCACCGAGGTCGGACAGATTGCCGCACGCTATAACGCCCTCATGGCCGTGCTCGAACAATCGAAAACCGACATCGACGCCCTGCGCAGAACTCAGCATGCTCTGGAAGAGGCAACGCAAACCGCCGAATCAGCCAACCGCGCCAAGAGCGAGTTCCTGGCCAACATGAGCCATGAAATACGCACCCCGCTGCACGGCATTCTCAGTTTCGCCGGCTTCGGTATTAAGAAAAGTCGCATCGTTGACCCGGAAAAACTCGAAAGTTATTTCCGGAAGATCGATCTATCGGGTAAACGTCTGCTACTGCTGGTGAACGACCTGCTCGACCTGGCTAAGCTCGATGCGGGCAAGCTGACTTTCGACTTCGAGTTGTGCGACCTGAACGATATTGTCGGCAATGTGGTCGATGAGTTCACTTCGCTGCTGAGTGAACGTGAGATCAGCGTTCGTTTCCAGCCGACCGATGAGCCAGCCCGGTTGTCCTGCGATGCGATCAAGGTCATGCAAATCATTCGTAACCTGCTGAACAACGCCATCAAGTTCTCACCCGATGCCGGTTGTATTGACCTGGCGATTATTCCGCAGGACCAGGGGATGCTGATCACCGTGCGCGATAGTGGCCCCGGCATTCCCAAAGGCGAACTGGATACGATCTTCGACAAGTTCATTCAGTCCAGCGAAACCAAGAGTGGTGCCGGCGGCACCGGCTTGGGGCTGGCGATCTCCAAAGAGATCACGCAGGGCCATGGCGGGTGCATCTGGGCGGAGAACCACCCTGAAGGTGGGGCCGTCTTCAAAGTCCACTTGCCGCTTCAGCCCCCCGATACACCAGACGCCGATGATCCTGCTCCCGATACGCACGCCCTGTGTGAACTGCCCACGGCTGGCGGTTGATGCACATGCCACCACGAAGTGCCAGGAGATTTTGCAGTGCCCCAACAAGTGTTGATCGTTGATGATGATGATGTGAATCTCATGATTCTCGAAGAGATTCTTGAGGACGACTACGATCTCATTCGGGCCACGACAGGCATTGAAGCCATCGAACAGGTGCGACAACATCATCCTGCGCTGATTTTACTCGACATCATGATGCCCAGGATGGATGGGTACGAAGCATGTCGGCGCATCAAGGCCGGTGAGGCGGGCGATGACATACCGCATGTGATTCTTGT
>JANQFT010000458.1 GCA_028277685.1 Phycisphaeraceae bacterium | reverse complement strand
GTCTGGTTATTTACATTGTCATTCGTAAGTTCAAGACTGGATAACAAGATGATGGCGAACGCCAGGAACACAATCAGCGGCGTCGACGCGATCGCAAACCCCGGGTGCATCCAATAAAGCAGGCCGAACGTGATGAGAAAAATCGCGGTGAAGCCGACAATGCGACCGTAGATGTTGTTCGAGCAGACAAGCAGGCGTTCCATCGCAAACGCAAAGGGAATCGCCAGCAGCAGCAACCAGACCACGGCGTGCACCAGGTCGTCCATGCTGCGACGCAGGGGCTTGTACACCCGTCGAGACAGGGCGGAACTGCGGGCCAACTCTGCCTGCGCTTCGGCGACGGAGGGTGCTTTCTCTGCTTCCTGCAGGCCGGTGGTGGCGCGACTGTGCAAGGCTTCAAGGTCGGGCCTGGTGACCGCACGGCCACGCAGTTTACGGAACCGCGTTTCGTTCAAGTACATCTTGTCGTGCGCGGTGGCATCGGTGACGGCGGGCGGGGTGGTTAAGTGCGTGAGCAATTTGCCCTGGCCGTACTGTGCTGCGTCGGTGATGTTCAGCAGTACGGGGCCACTTTCCTGGAACACCTTGATGCGTTTGATCGGCGTGGTGGTGGGCACGTAGAAAAAGCCGATGTGATCGATTTCGCCGAACAACGTACGGGTAAGTCGCAAGGCGGAATCTGAAGCGGCGTGCAACACCTTGAACGTGGCCGGGTCACTCTTGCTGAGCAGCGGGTAACCGACGGCAAAACCCTGTGCGGGGAACAGGTTTGCCCGCGCTTTGCCCGCAGCGTTGGAGAACAGTTTGTCCAGATTTGAAATTGCGGTGACCTGACCGAACGCGTTGAATTGAGCCGCCAGGTTAGTCGCGTTGTTGTGGCGATCTTTTCGCAAGCCCACCATGGCGAAGTTGCCGTTGGCGTTAACCGGCTCAAGCACGCAGGGGTCGTAGGCCAGGAAGGTCTTCAGTTTATCCAGGCGTTCCCACGGGCGCAACTTGATGGTGTTGGTTGAAGGGAAGGTGGCGACAATCGCGCCCGCAGCGGCACGATCTTCCTTCAAGCTGCCGGTGACCTGCAGACCGGCGAAGTTTGCCTTGCCGTTTTTTTTGTTGTGGTCCCAGCGGATGGGCTTATCGAGAGACATGTTATTGAACATTTTCTGCACGGTCAGCCGCGGCGAACGTGCCACCGCGTCGAGCAACATGGTGGCCTGGTGCGCCTGCTCGTGCAGTCGTTCGGCGTCGAGCCGTTTCAGCGTGTCCGCGGGGTGGCCATCGCGTAAACGGGCATCGTGTCCAGTCATCAACTGCAGATTGAAAATGCCATACGTGCCGGCCGGGGCGATGGTGCTGATGACTTCACCGCAGACGAAGCGTGGCCCTTCGGCCGTATCGTTCATCGTGCGCTGTTCGACGCTCAGCGACTGGTTCATCTGCTCATACGTCTTGCGGAACGCGCCGAGCACGCGTGAATAATGCCCGGGTGAGTCGGCACTGCTGTTGACGTTCCAAGCCCTAATGCGGGCATCGCCCACCACCAGGCCCCACTTCGCGCCGCCATCGGAAAAGTTGAATCCCACATGCAGCAGGATACGCGTGTCATCAAAGTAGCTGCGCAGTTCCGCCGCCTGCTTATCAGCCGTGGCGATGCGATTCAGTTCCAATTTACGTTGCGTGAAACGCTCGTTGGTCAGACGTTGCAACGTGTCGAGTTTAAGCGGGTTCAGCGCCTTCGCGTCGATGCTCTCGGTGTGCTTGACATAGCGGGCCATATCGAGACTGTCGCTGTTGAGCGCACGTTGTGCGTCATCCCACGCGAGAATCCATTTTTCCAGGTGCGTGCGAAGATTGAGGCCTTCTTTCACCGCCTGGCTAAGTTCATCCTTCAATTCATCTGACAGGCCCGGCAGTTCTTCCAGCTTGTCGAGCAGACCCGGCTTAGCATCAGCCTGGGCATCGTCGGGGCGAATCCAGGTCTTGACCAAGTAACGGTCAAGTAGCGCCTGACGTTCCGGCGAATCTGCAAGCACCTCAAGCCGCGTGCCCATCTGCTGCCGGACTTCCTGAATCGATTCGGTCAGATAAACCAACCCCTCATTGAACGCTGACAGATCAGGTTGGAATTCGCCTTTGCTGGCGTTGCGTTGCTTGTCGAATGCAGACCAGTCCAAACGAATCGCCTGCCCGATGGCCGCCAGACGGGTACCAAGTTTGATTTTGGTCAGCGAGATATCATCGCGCCGGGCGCGGGCCACGGTGAACATGGCCTTGTGGATACGATGGTGCAGGTCGATGCGTGCGCTTTGGGCTTCGCGCACTTCCTGAATTTTCTTACCGAGAAGGCGATTTCTGTCTTTGTCGGCGTTGGCATCCTGGACCGCCTGCTCCAACTTGGCGATGGCGGCATCGCCCCAGGTTTCGTCCTGCAGCGCATCAATGGCTTCAGGTCCACCGGCCAGCGCTTCGAGAACACCGTTAACGTACTCGCGTTCCTGCTTGTGTTCTTTGGGCAGGGGCTTGTATTTGGCAAATCGAATGGCGTTGTAGAAGTATCGCGCGCCCTGATCGCCCCGGGCCTGTCCATCAAAGAAGACGAAGACAATGTCGCGGTCGAGACGTTCCCTGGTGAAGTGTTCCGCCGCCTCGAGCAGTGCAGCCACGTTCGCCGCCCCACGGGCGCCAGGCGTGAGTTGGGGGATCTGACCGAAGGTGTCGAGATCGGCCGAGAGTAGCAGCACCTCGTGCTTGACCTTGGGCGGCTCGATGGGCGCGGGGCCTTCTTCGCCATTCTCGCTGAACGCCTGCTGCTTGGCCTCGTATTCGGCGACGAGTTGTTCGTATGCCAGTCGCTTGTTGCCCTTGAAGTAGGCGATGACATTGCGGCCATTGCCCAGTTGCCAGGGCACGTGGCTAACGACGGTGACGTTCTCGTGCTTCTTCTTGAAGTCGATGATCTTCTGCGCTTCGGCAGGAACATACAGCCTGACGAGGTTGGCAGGTACGGGCACGTGACGCGGAGTGACGGGGGTGGTGTCAGGTTCTTCCAGCAACAGAACAGCCTTGGCACCGAGGGCGAACGCTTGCTTCCAGTTATCGCCGCAGGTGTAATCGAACACGACGATCGCACCGCGTACTTCGTTGTTTTGGTAGTCGGTCAGTTCACCTTTGCCGACGTAGAACATCGGGCCGGTCAGCCCTTCAGGTGCGGTCGAAGGGGTGACGGTCACGTTCGCGCGGAACGGCAGCAACCTGGCGGTTTTGTCGCCCACGGTAACCTGGCACTTGGTGACCTGCGTATGCCACATGGGCATATCGAGGGTGAGCACGGCGTCGAAGGGCATGCTCTTGAGGCGTTGCTGCACGTATTCGGCGGCGGCGTTGGCCTGGGGGGTGCCGGCCAGGCGATGGTCGGCCCTGGTCAGCGCTTGGGTATCCTGGTTGAACTGCTTGAGGTCACGTGCCACTGAAGGCAGCGCAACGCCAGCGAGACAGATCCAAGCGGCAAGGATGGCAGTCACTGATCGCATGGTGCTTATTCTTCCTCACCTTCGATTCGACCCAGGCGAATCGTCAGGTTCTTGCGTTCTTCGGTGCGTTCGATCATGCCGTCCCGCACCCACATGACACGGTCGCACATGTCGAGCAGACGGTGATCGTGCGTGGCACACACCACGGTGACGCCACGTTCAGAGTTGATCTTGCGCAGGATGTCGAGGATGTCCTGTCCGGTTTTGAGGTCGAGGTTGGCCGTCGGCTCGTCGCAGAGCAGGATCTTCGGCAGGTTACACATGGAGCGGGCGATGGCCACGCGCTGCTGCTGGCCGCCGGACATTTCGATCGGACGGTGGGTCCATCGGTCGGCCAGGCCCACCAGTTCCAGCAGCCCCATGCCGCGTCGCCGCGCTTCTTCGGGGTTCACGCCGGCAAAACTCATGGGCACGGTGACGTTTTCCAACGCGGTCATGTACCGGATGAGGTTGTAGCTCTGGAAGATGTAGCCGATCTTGCGGCAGCGCAGGAACGCCAGTTCCACGGCGCTGAGTTGGGCAACATCCACTTCATCGATGAGCACGCGGCCTTCACTGGGTGAATCGAGCGCGCCGATCATGTTGAAGTACGTGCTCTTGCCGGAGCCGGACGGCCCGAGGATGGAGATGAACTCTCCACGGTAGATGGTTGAATCGACGCCGCGCAGAGCGTGCGTTTGCGTTTCGCCCATCTGGTAGATTTTGCGAAGGCCAAGCGTACGGATGA
>JANQFT010000451.1 GCA_028277685.1 Phycisphaeraceae bacterium | reverse complement strand
TTCTGCCCGGTGACGCGCGAGTAATCGGCGTGGTCGTCGAAGGAGAGGCGCGGGCTTACCCGATCCCGGTGCTGAACTGGCACGAGATCGTCAACGACGAGTTGGGCGGAATCCCGATCGCGGTGACGTACTGCCCGCTGTGCGACTCAGCGACGGGATCGGGTAAGCCCGCGCCTCTCCTTCGACGACCACGCCGATTACTCGCGCGTCACCGGGCAGAAAATCCGCCTCGGCGACGGGCGTCGTCTTCGGCGCCGTCAACGCCGGGATGCCGTCCTTGCCCGGCCCACCGGAGCGCAGCTTGCCGCGATCGATCGTCAGACCGGTGAGGTCGAACGCCTCGCCGAGGACCACAGGCTCTCGCCCCTGAACCTGCTCCTCCCCGCCAACAAACGGCGGATACCGCCACACCACCACCCCGATCACGACCCATAACCCCACCAGAAGCACGATCAAACGTGGCTGAAACCGCCGCGAAGCAGGCCGATCAGAAGCGTCGGCATCAGACATGTCACCGTCTCCAGAAGTGCACAACGATCGCGAAACTAATGGTGCAATCTCAGGTTGGCTGGAGTTATTCCGACCGCTCTGGCGATACCAAGATGAGCGCAGTGGATCATTCCGCTGTTCAGACCGAAGACGGAGTTGCCCGAGTCGCGGCTTTTGTCGTAAATGCACGTCGCTTATGGGTGGGGCTGCGAGAGATCGGACGTATCAAAGATCAGAACGACATAACCGCTGGCGTCTTGCCCGAGAACCGCGATTTTGTCGCCCGTGAAGTTGACACTGATCTCTTGCACCGCATTGAGACTCGTGATGTCGCATTCTCCAAGCCACTGGTTCGTATGCGTATCGAGAATCAGTAGGCTGCCAGGACTGGTAATATGCAGTGGCAGTGATTGGGTGTGATGGCGCCCATCGGTGATGACGTAGAGATATCGCCCCTCGGGCGAGAGAGTCAAGGTCGATATGCCATTCCTGTTCGGTGCAGCAATGGTGCGCACAAGCGTGCCTGTGTACGCATCCCACTCTTCGGCAGGTGCAGACGCTTGACTTGGGTGGTAGGTGGCTATGAATGTGCGTTGAGGCTGGTCTCCAGTCGAGGTAAGCCGCCATATGTCGCCTCCCTGAACCAGGAAATCAGCAACCGGTTGAGGGTTGTAGTCGTTCGTGGGCCAGACCATGATTCGCCGCCCATTGAAGATTGCCCAGATATAGCGATTGACGTCGATTGCGCCGACCGCGCGCGACACGAACGGGACATGGCCATGGCGTTGTGGCAGGGACGGAAATCCTTGAAGCGCAACGCTCTGAAGACTTGTTGGCGGCATCGGAGCCGGGCTGCCGGTCGGCGGCTGCGGCAAACTCGCGACAGTTGATGGATCATCTCGTTGTATACCGCCGTGCTTCGTTAGGTAGTACACGTCGTCGGTACCCGGTTCCGGGAAGAAGTTCGACGCAACGAAACTGAAGCCCGCAGTGCCTTGGGGCTCGTAAACCGTGCGCCATGTGTGCGTATCTACGATGTACAGGTTCATCATCACATCAAGCGTGTAGAGGCGCGGTCGGTCTTCATCCACCCAGATCCAAATGATGTTGGTCCGGTCGAATGTGATTGCGTGTCGCCATGTGCCGGGCATCTCTGCCGGGACGGATCGCACGTGGGACCGAAAAACGCTGTGGCGTGTAAGCCATATCCAGCCACGATCGCGTCCGAGGTTGGCGAGGTGGCGTGACGGCCAATTAAACCAGTCCCTCGCCAGCAGAGGCCCTGACTGGTAGTAGAGCGTGAAACTTATGGCTGCCATGACAAACCAAAGCCCGGTGACACCAACGAGTCGCCTTACATGCGGCTTGCCAATGACACGATTCCGGGCATGGGTTGATGCACCACACTCGGGGCAGCGATCGCTGGTCAGGGCGGTGAGTTGATAACCGCACGAAGCACAACGTGGTTCGCGATCGTCGATACGCCTTTGTTTCTGCCAGCGCCGCCATTGCCTCCCGAGGAACACACCGGTGATGAGAAACAAGGGGGCTGCGTACCACGGCCAGTACCAAGCCAGCAAGTTCCAGGCATTTACGTTCCACTCGACAGTGGCAACGTAGAGATCGCCAGTGGCCGGATCGAAAGCGATGCCCCAAGGATCGCCGCCGCGATCGATGTGATGCGTTGCAATTGTGGAGCGGGCCGGTTGAGTCTCGCCCACATTTCCTACAGAGGCCGACGAGAAAAAGCAGCAGGAAACCACGGTCAGTATTTGCGGTGTGAACTCCCGCATAATCGGAGTGTATCAGCTTGAAGCGGCGTGCCGTTCTTGCTTGCCTAGTATGTCTCAATGCCTGAAGTTTCCCAGAAGATGCGGTTTGGGTCGGCGTTGTCGACGTCGGCATCCACGTTCCACGCCATGGAGCAGGTGATCGGTGAACTCGGCGCGGTGTTGCCGGACGGGGCGGATGTGGCGTTTGTGTTCGCCACACTCGAGCACACCGTGAACCTGCCGATGGTGCGGGACCAACTGGTGACAGAGTTGGGGTGCCAGGCGGTGGTGGGCTGCACGGCGGGGGGCGTGGTTGGGCTGCGACGTGAACTGGAGGGTGGGTCGGGTCTGAGCGTGTTGGCTGCGAAGATGCCTCGGGCGGTGTTTGAATCGTTCAGCTACGAGCAGCTCGATTGGCCGGCGATGGTGGACGACCCCGAGGCGCTGCGTAATTCGATCACGAAACACGACGATGGCTCGCAGCTGAAAGCGGTGGTGCTGCTGGCCGACCCGTTCAGCACCCCGCTTGTGCGTCTGCTGCCGGCCTTGAGTGCGGCGTTGCCCGGCGTGCCGGTGGTGGGCGGGATGGCCAGCGCCGCGAGCAAGGCGGGGCAGAACCGCATGCTGGTGGATGGCCGGCTGCTGCACGACGGCGCGGTCGGGTTGGCGATCAGCGGTGATCTCGACATCCAGACCACCGTCAGC
>JANQFT010000323.1 GCA_028277685.1 Phycisphaeraceae bacterium | reverse complement strand
TCAGCGTCTCACAAAGGAAGTCGAGTATCCTTTTTCGTGTCGGCTCCAACGATACCTGCCCCACCGGTGGGCGTGCGCCGCCACGCAACGAAGCGTGATCGATCACCAACGACCGCCCACCCAAAGTCACACGATTCACTTCTTCGATGTCATGGTCTTCCGTCGCCAGCCAGAACGCCGGCACCAGCGGCACATCGCATTGCGGTTGAAGTCGCTGACATAGCGCAATCGCGCTGGCCGCTTTCAACACGGTATACAGTGGCCCGGTTAGCAGGCCCGGTTGCTGCCCCGCAATGATCAATCGACCCGTGCCACGCAATGCTGCCTGTGTTTGCTCTGGAAGTACGTTGCCCACCGATGCGTTGTAAGCCGTAAGCGTGTTGGCCACCGCTGCACGGTCAAGGTACGCCGATTCGACCGGCACGACCGGCTTCACCACGTTCAACAGAGGAACGTGTGATGCCAATTCACCACGCGACAATCGGGCCAGCAACGATGCCTCACCGCTGACGGCTGCGTAATCCACCGCTTCGACATGCATCGTGTGCGTGATGCTCATACCCGCCTGCCTATGGTGATCATCCGGTCCGCATCATCATCCAACGCCCTGCCATCGAACCCACCCACGATCCGCACATCCATCAATCCCGTTTGTTCGAACAGCGTGGCCATTTCATTCGGGTGATACAAGCGCACGCTTTCAGATAGCTGATGCGTCTGTCCATCTATTTGGATCGAGGTGTGTTTGACCACACGATCACCCTCGATGCTGCGCGTGGCGGTGATGGTGGCATCACCACGTTGATCGACGGTGCGCGGCTTCAGGGTACGTTCAACACACCCACGGTGAGCGTGGTCCATCGCGAACAAGCCGCCCTGCTTCAGCGTGCGCACTATGCTGTGCAGTGCGGCCGTATTCTCTTCATCGGTGGTGAAGTAACCGAAGCTGGTGAACAGGTTGACCGCTGCATCGAAAGATTGATCAAACGGTAATGCGCGAATGTCCGCCCTGGCGACGCGACCGCGCACCGCATCGCGCTTTGATGCTTCTGCCAACAACTGTGGCGAAAGATCGATGCCAAACACATCACAACCCGCCCGGCGCATGGCAGCCAGATGTCTGCCTGCGCCACAGCACACATCCAGCACCCGCATGCCGGCATGCAGATCCATGGTGGTCATCAGGTTTGTCACTTCGCGCTGGGCGGAGGCATCATCGCGGTGTTGATAGAGCAGGTTGTAGTAGTCGCCGAACGATCGCACGTACCATGGCGGAGCCTGATCTTTATTTGCGTCTTGGGTGCGCGGCGGATGCATACTGCTATTCTAGCCGTGATGTGACGGTGCCGCTTGGCGGTGAGAGGTCGTCGCGCTTATCATGCCGAACATGTTCAGTCAGCTTACCGATGCAACGGCACGTCTGATGGATCAGGGCGGCTGGGTCATGTGGCCCCTGATCGCGCTGAGTATCACCGCGCTGACCCTCATCTTCGAACGCACCTGGTTCTGGCTGAGCACCAACAGCCCGATCCGCACCGCAAAGCTCGATCGACTGAGCAGCCACCTGCGTCGCGGGGAAACCGATCAGGCCAGACAATTACTTCAGGACGACACCAGCGTGTATGGCCGCTTCGCCATACGCCTGCTGGAACATGGCCACAGCGATGCGGCCATCACTGAAGCGGGCGAGCAACAACGCAGTCGGCTGGATCGCTTCATGCCCACGCTGGGCACCATCATCACCGCCGCGCCGATGCTGGGTATTCTCGGCACGGTGACGGGCATCATTTCATCATTCCGCGTGCTGGGCCAGTCTGAAGCACTAACCGATCCCAACCGCATTGGAGCCGGCATTGCCGAAGCACTGTTGACCACTGCGGTGGGTTTGGTGATTGCGTTGGTGGTGTTGTTTCCACACAACGCGTTTCGCGCACAGGTCGACCGCACACTGAGCCGCATGGAATCACTCGCCGCCGCCATGCGAGAAGGCGCAGCGGGTTCTAGTTCATCAGACGAGACCTAATACCTTCCGGGGGTTGGCAACGATCATGTCCGCCAGTTGTTCGGGGCCGGCTTCGATTTCCGCCAGCGCCAAACCTTCAAATCGGGTTTCCATGTCGTGCGGATGATGTACATCGCTGGCCAACAGGAAGTAGCGCCCCTCGCGCATCAGTCGCGCTGCCCACGTGGCGGCGCTAGGGCCTTCCGCCCCACTGAAACTGTTGAAGTTACCCTGCAGCAACACACCCATCGCATTCAGGCGATCAAGCAAATCCGCCAGCACGTCATCGCTGATGGGCATGCGCTCCGGATGGGCAAGAATTGGCGTGTAACCCTGCGTCACCAGGTGTTCACACAACTCATCCCCTTCATCCGGCCAGGCATCACCCCATGTGTCCATCAACACGTACCGGCTGTCACCCAACGTGGGCACACCGTGCTCGGCCATCCAGTCAATCATGCCAGAGATGATGCGCACTTCCCCGCCAGGCCAGAGTTGGTAATCAAGGCCCGCCGCATCGACATCTTCCTGTAACGCCGCCACCCAATCGCGCACGTTCGCGGGTGTGGTTTCGGGGAACATCGCGGGAAAAACATGCGGCGTGCATACGCTGCCGGTGAATCCGCGCTGCATGAGTTGTTCGATGCAGCCGAGCATGTCTTTCACCGAATCGCAACCATCATCCACGCCGGGTATCAGGTGGCTGTGCACATCAATGGGGCCAGGCGTTTCGGGCGGATCGGCGTATCCGGGGGCATCCATGCGGTCTATTTCCTTTTCCGGCGGCGCGATTCGGGTTTCGCATCAGAGCGCGCCTTCTGGGGGCGGGATCGGGTGCCAGGGCTGGACTGGTTCGTGAGAAAAATCTCGCGGATGTCACGCAGTGCGTATCCCGATTCATTCAGCAATCGAATCATACGGATACGTTTGACCGCGCGCCGATCAAACAATCGTTGGCCACCCGATGATTGCTGCGTCGGTTCGACCAGCCCCACCATCAGGTAGTACTGAAGCTGCTGCGTGGTCAGACCCGCCTGGCGTGCAGCTTCGCCAAGTCTCACCATGTTCTCGATGGACGAATCCGGTGACATCGCTGCACAGTGTATCGCATCGGCGCTATGATCGTCAGACGTTATCCATGCGCTCCGCTGTCCGTCGGTACGCCGAGGGTGTGACCCCCTGCCGCTGGCGAAAGTAACGGCTGAAGTAGTTCGCATCAGCGATGCCCACCTGCTGCGCCACCCACGCCACCGTTGCATGGGCTGAGCCGAGCAACTGCCGGGCGAGCTTCATGCGCTGGTCTTCTTTCAGATCGCGAAACGATTGACCGCACACCTCGCGCACCAGGTGACTCGTGCGTGACCCGCTCAACCCAAGATGATCCGCCAGATCATTCAAAGAAACATCATCATGCAGATGACGGTTGATGTACGCCTTGATCTGCGCCTGTCGATCGCCCCACGCATGCAAACCACGGGTGGCCATGCGCTCGACCACATCCAAAAGGTAACTCTGCAGTAAGCGCGACAGCGCCAGGTGTTGCTTCAAACGATCACGTCGCCAATGCGGCAGTTCCTTCGGGCCACTCGCCACTCGCCGGAACGGCCCCACAAACACCACCCCCACCAGAACGCCCTGATGCTCCAAGGGAATGATGATTTCATCCGCCCCTGCATGACAAGTGCGCACGAAAGGATCACTTTTGCCGGACGCTTTGCGGAAGGCGTAATCGCTGTCCCACCTGCGGCACATGGTCATGTGCTTCGACTTCATCGCCTCGCAGAACGGTGCGGTATGCAACATGTACTCAAACGAAAGCAAGCGCTTGCCGGTGCGGTCGCGCCAGGTATCCGCGGTGGTGCGCACGCAAACGCCTGCCCCCGTGGCCGCTTCAAATGCAGCCAGGGCATCGTCCAGTTCGCGTACGGCATCAGATCGCTTCATACGCCTGCTCCTGCCAATAACCTATAGAATTATGTCTTATACAGCATATTTGTCTAGTATATTGGCCTGAGATTCCCTTCCCCGCTCGCATGCCATGCGGTTAGATGAGAATCTGTCTGAAACCTGGAGACTGTTTGTCATGCCTACGCCGACCCATCGTTCGTGTTTTGAGTACATTTTTGATATCTGTGTGATTGGCACGGGCTACGCCGGTTTCGCCGCGGCGACCAGTCTGAAGCAGCAAGGCAAGAACGTCCTGCTGATGGGCATGCGCGGCGACCTGCTGTGGGAATCCAGCCGGGCATTCGCGCACCAGAGCGGTGATCACGATAGCGAGGCGTGGCAGGCGTTCATCCAATCAGTACAGGCGCGCGATGGCGCGACCGAAACTTTCATTGACGGTGCCGCGGCAGAAATCATCGCTACGCATCAACTCGTGGAACAGGATATCGCCGCGCTCTACTACGTCTGCCCGGTCGCGGTGGAGCGTGATGGCGATGCGATCACCAGTGTGATCGTCGCGGCCAAAGATGGCATGCACCGCATCGCCGCGCGGCAATGGGTCGACGCCACGGAAACCGGCCAACTCCTGCGCATGTTTCACTCCAAAGCTGCCCCCCGCACCCCGGACGCCAAAACGATTCACCTGTACATCCAACGCGATGAGTGGGCTGCGCTACCCGGCACGATCACGCTCGATGCGCCCTACCCCGCCGAGGTCACCCTCGCCCCCACCCCGCGCAACACGCAATGCGTGGCGGACGTGCGCCTGCCGGCCGATATCGATACGGTCCAACTGCCAATGAAGGCCGTGCTGGCGAAACTGCACGAGGTGATGGGCGAAAGCCTGAGTGATTCCGTGGTCAGCCACAGCAGTGTCGAGGCATTACCGTTGTATGAGTCGGCCCGGGCTTTGGATGTCAACTGGCCGGGCAACGTTGCGGGGGCGAGTGCGGGCTTTGCCGACCAGCCGATCATCACGCTGGCGGACCGTTTTGCACTCGGCCTCGACGCCGCCGAGCAACTCACCTGTGCCTTGAGTGTGCAGCCGCCCTCCGATGTGTTGGATGGGCCATTGCCCGACATCACACCCACCACGGAACTCACGGCCGACGTGGTCGTGGCTGGCGCGGGAACCGGCGGTGCGGTGGCTGCCGTGGCGGCAGGACGGACAGGCGCAAAAACTATCTGTATCGATCCCCTGGCTTTCGCGGGAGGCATCGGCTCGGGTGGTGGTATTCACATCTACTACTTCGGTGTGACCGGCGGTCTTCAAAGTGAAGTCGACCAACGCGTGAAGCAGATGCAGTCGCTGTTCACCGCGAAGGATCGCTGTATCGGTTTCCATCCCGATGCGAAGAAGGTCGCCCTGGCGGAAATGATGCAGGATGCCGGCGTGCAGTTCATCACCGGTGCGATGTTGTTTGATGTTGAGATGAATGACGGCATGCTGGCCAGCGCAATGGTTGCCACGACCGATGGGCCGGTGCGCATCACCGCAGGTGGTTGGGTGGACGCCACGGGCGATGGCGACCTTGCCGCCCGCGCCGGTGCCACGTTCAAGGAAGGCCGCGAGGGCGATGGCCTGATGCACGCGTACAGCCAAAGCTCCGGCCGCGCTTCGACCAAGGGCTGGGGCAAACAGGGTGTGCTTGGGATGAAGTGCGTGAATTACGATGCGGGCTGGGTCGACCCCACCGACGCCGAAGACATGACCCGCGCCAGAATCGTGGGCATCACGCAATACCTGCGCGACCATTACAACGACATGGAGTGCCCCACCTACATCGCTCCCGCTCTCGGCTTACGCCAGGCGCGGCAGATCGACACCGAATACACGTTGACGTTCGGTGACCTGATCGAACGCCGCAAGTTCGACGATGTGATCGGCTTCACCGGTTGCCATTACGATAACCACGCGGTCGATTTTGAATTTGAATCTGATGAAAGCATCTTCTGGGTGTGGGTGCTGCGTAACTGGCGCACAAAGATTGCCTGCGAGTTGCCCTACGGCATTCTGCTACCCAAGGGACTGAAGAACATCGTGCTGGCCTGCCGGGCGTTGGGTGTTTCGCAGGATGCCCACCACTGTGTGCGCATGCAGCGCGACCTGCAACGCGTGGGCGAAGTGGCAGGTTACGCCGCTTCGCTGGTCGCGAAGCATGGTTGTGCCAGCAAGGAA
>JANQFT010000298.1 GCA_028277685.1 Phycisphaeraceae bacterium | reverse complement strand
AAGTTCCAACTGTTCCAGGTACGTCGCGAGGTCTTCCTTGGAAAAGAACGCCGTGCCGTAGATGCGTTGGAAGCGATCGCTTTCCACATCGCCGTGCCAGTGGGATGACGCGACGCTCATGACTTTGAATGCGCCGATGGTGCCGGTGGCAGGGACGTGGGGCCCCATGCACAGATCTTCCCAATCTGTCGGGGTGTTGTACGCGTAACTAAGATTTGTTTGACCTACTCGATCTAGCGACTTGCTTCCAGGGTTCTGTTCCCTAAGTCGTTCCAGCTTGCGATCGTCTTCACCAGTGATATACCAGCTAAGGCTGTCCGCACCACCATCCAGCGCGCGTTGAGCGTTGTCAATTTTATACTTGTTGCCTTCTTCGTTGAGCTTGGCCATCCCGTCTTCCGGGGGAAGCTTGTACCGCGTGAACGGCCGATTCTCCTTGACAATCTTCTTCATCTCGGCTTCGATCTTTTCGAAGTCATCGCTGCTGATGGGGTCGTCCAAGGCAATGTCATAGTAGAAACCGGTGTCGAGCGGCGGGCCGTAGGCGAGGAGCGTGCCGGGCCAGATGCGTTGGATGGCCTCGGCCATCACGTGGGCGCAGCTATGGCGCAGCAGGTAGAGTGCATCGGTGTCCTGTTCGTTGATGGGCGTGCCCTTACGGGGCTTGGTGATGATGGCCAGGTCGCTGTCGGTTTCGATCGGGCGATTCAGATCGACCAGTTCACCGTTCACCTTCGCGCCGATGGAGGCGCGGGCCAGGCCGGAGCCAATGGACTCAGCAACGTCTTTCGCGCTGACCGGGCCTTCGTATTCACGTTCGCTGCCGTCGGGGAGTTTGATCTTCAGGGACATCGTTTGCCTCATGTTCATTTTCTCCCTCTCCCTTCAAGGGAGAGGGTTGGGGTGAGGGTAAGACGCCATGCCTGACATAGACGTGGCCCTTGATTCAACACCCTCACCCAGCCTCTCCCCCACTCGGGGGAGAGGGGTTGTCGTTATACCAGAACTCAGCGCACCAATAAAAAAGCCGTCCACTCAGGGACGGCTTGAAGTTCATGCGGTCATGTCGACCTGATTCAACCAGCGCGTCCCAAGAACCACCGCAGGGCGGTGGTGGTCGTAGTCGCGGTGCTGGTCGTGAACAAGTTCATCGCGGTTCCTTATCCTCACACCATCGGTCAAATGATGGCGCGGGTTTGAAGAATACACCCCCGGAAGCTGTAAAGCAAGATCGGGTATGATTATCATATGAGCAATCCACCTGAGGACTCGGCGCATGATCTGTCCATTTTGCGAAGCTGATGACGACAAGGTGGTGGACAGTCGCTCCAGCGATGGCGGCAAGACCATCCGCCGACGCCGTCAGTGTCTCAAGTGCAATCGCCGCTTCACCACCTACGAGCGTGTGGAAGAAACCATCCGCCTGATGGTGATCAAGAAAGACGGCTCGCGCGTGCCGTTCGACCGCCGCAAGCTTCTGCGCGGCCTCGAACAGGCGTGTTACAAACGCCCCGTTCCCGCCGAGACGCTGGAGAAACTCGTCGAAGCCCTCGAAGAGGAACTCCACCGCCGCTTCGACCGCGAAGTGAAAAGCCTCGACATCGGCGAAATCGTCTCCGCACGTCTGAAAGACATCGACCAGGTCGCCTACGTCCGCTTCGCCAGCGTGTACAAACAGTTCCGAGATTTGGATGAGTTGCTGACCGAGGTGAGGGATGTGATGAGCCGGCCGCCGGAAGTGCGGGATCAAGGTAAATTGTTCTGAATGTCGGATGTGGGATGGCGGATGTGGGATGTGAAGACAGGGGTGATATTCATGAACTGGGATTTGCTCATACCGTTGCTGGTGACAGTGATTGTTTCTCTTTCTGGTTGGGTCGTCGTGCACCGCCTGGAACAATCGCGAGACCGAAGCCGCAGGAAGCAAGAACTCCGAATCACATCTCTTATCGAGGCCTACCGTCGAATTGATGCCGCGACCGATCGAGAGATGGGGTCAAAGGAAGCCGAATTGATTTAGGCTGCCCTTACCGATGTCCTACTGTTTGGCAGCACCGTGCAAGTCCAGCTAGCCAAGAAGTTAGTTGACGAGTACGGCAAAGAGAAAAGTGATGCAGTGGCTTCTCTCATGTCCAGCTTACGCGATGAATTAAGAAATAGTTTAGGACTAGAACCCCTTGGACAAATCTTCCTTAGATTCCGATACCGAGGGCCACAGAACGCAGATGAGGGTCGTGACTAGACATCATGGTATATGTAGCCTGGTCTAATCCGCCATCCGACATCGCACATCCGCCATCATGCACTGGTTGCACTTGGATCGCGCCGCGTTTCCGTCGGTAACTGAATCGTGAATGTCGTCCCTTCACCGGGTTCGGATTCGACCGCAATCCGCCCGCCGTGCTCTTCGATGACCTTGCGCGTCACGGCCAAACCTAAACCCGTGCCGCGTTGGCCCTTCGTGGAGTAGAACGGTTGAAAGATCTGGCGTCGCGTTTCTGCGTCGATGCCGGTGCCGTTGTCGCTGACGATGATGCGTGCGATGTGGCGGATGGGGTCGTACTCGCAGCGCAAGGTGACCACACCCTGACCGGGATCGACGGCATCCATCGCGTTGTTCAGCAGGTTGACGATCGCCTGGTGCAGACCACCGGGGTCGGCGGGGATGGGTGGCATGTCGCCTTCACATTCGGTGATCAGGGCGATGTCACGCCGGTCGCACTGCGGTTGAATCAGGTCTTCCATGTCGCTGAGCAACGTCTTGAGCTGCACCATTTCCATTTCCGGCTTACGCTGCTTCGAGTACGCCAGCATGTTCATGGTGAGTTCGTAGATGCGGTCGAGGTTCCGACTGAGCACCGCCCAGCCGTTGGTCAGCAGGTTCATGTCTTCGCGACTGAAACCCATCTCGACCACTTCCGCCCCACCACGCATGCCCTGCAAGATGTTCTTGATGCTGTGTGAAAGGCTGGCCACCGTTTCACCCACCGCGGCAAGGCGCACGTTCATCAATCCCTGTTGATAAAGTTCCGCGTTGGATAACGCCATGCCCGTCAGCGCTCCGATCGCAGTCATCAAGTGAAGCTGATCTTCGGTAAAGGTATAGTTGGCGATCTGGCTGTCGATGTGGAGGACACCGTAGATTTTGTCGTGGAATTTGATCGGTACACAGATGACCGAGCGAATGCCGTACGCCTGCACACTGTCGCCGCTGCTGAAACGTTTATCACTCATCGCATTGCTGCTGAGCACACCTTCCGATTCGTGAATTACGTGTTGCACGATGGTGCGGCTGGCCATGATGCGACGGTCTTCTTCATCGCGCGGTTTACGACGATAGCGCACCACCGCGGGGTCGGGGCGTTCTTCTTCATCATCCATCAGCAAAATGAAACCACGATCGGCTTCGAAGTTATCGAACACCAGGTCCATCACACGGTCGAGCAAAACCGTGCGATCGAAGTTGCTGCCAACCAACTGCATCAGTTGATACAACACGGTGAGTTGCCGGGCGGCATCGGCGGTGGGATCAGGCACGGCCATGATGACCGAGTCTTCATTGCTCGGTACGGTGCGTTCGACGGCGGAATCCATTTCATCGGAACGCATCACGCGCACGGGATGATCGGTCGATCGCCTTCCACCCATCCGACCAAACACAAGCAACGTACTGCCGACGCGAATCTGATCGCCACTGCGCAGCAGCGTAGGCTTGCTGATGCGCACACCGTTAACGAACGTGCCGTTGGCCGATTTCTGATCGTTGATGTACCAGTGGCCGTCATCGGGTGTCAGTTCAGCGTGACGTCGCGAAATCGTCATGTCGTTCAGTGGGAGCGCTTCAGACGAACGACCAATGATTTGCGGTTCGGTGTCGGGCAGTTCGAAGCGTCTGCCGCGGTCTGGGCCTTGGAGGATGTTGAGAATGAGCACGGTTTCGTTGACTCGTTAAATCGTTGATTCGTTCATTCGATTATCGGTTCATCGGGCGCGCAAGTCTTATTCTATGACGAGTTGTGCCGATTGACACACCACCACTCGGCGCGATAAATTACTGAATTGACCTGCGGTGGCTGTAGCTCAGTTGGTCTAGAGCACCTGGTTGTGGTCCAGGGGGTCGGGGGTTCAAATCCCCTCAGCCACCCTTTCGCAAAGCCCACGCATTGCCATGCGTGGGCTTTGTTTATTTCACGCAAACTGGCGTTCAACCGCTTCAAGAATGATGTGTAACACCACGGTGTGAGCCTCTTGGATGCGTGCGGTTTCTTCGCCGGCGACGATGATTTCCACATCACTCTGACCGGTGATGGGACCGCCGCCCTTACCCAGCAGGCTGATCACGTGCATGTTCTTCAGGCGCGCCATTTCGATGGCGCGTTTCAGCGAAGGGGAGTTACCACTGCTGCTGAAGATAACCAGTACATCGCCGGTCTGACCGAGGCCTTCGATTTGTCGCGCGAACAGTTCATCGTAGCCGTAGTCGTTGGCGATGCAGGTCATCAACGTGGAATCGGCGACCAGCGCGATCGCAGGAAGTGACTGGCGATCATTCACAAACCGGCCAACGAATTCCTCCGCCATATGCAGTGCGTCGGCGGCTGAACCACCGTGGCCGGCGGTTAAAACCTTCTTTCCCGCCAGTAGGGCATCGACCACCAGTTCACAAGCCTGCTCGATCGCATCTACATGCGACGTCAGTGAAGTGATGGTCTGGATGCTGCGTTCGATCGACTCGATCATCGGTTGTTGTGATTCAGCCATGCCATCATCGTACCCCCCGGAAGACAAAGGGCAACAGGCGCAAAGCTTCTGGGGGGGGACAAAGCTGCCACGACAACCTTCGCTTCATCCGGTATCATCGGGCCGACGTTCACCTCTAACCACGGATGGCTCCATGACTGAATCTTCCGATTTACCCCAAGTTCTGCTTTTCACAGATGGCGCATGCCTGGGCAACCCCGGGCCGGGCGGCTGGGCGTACATCCTGCGCTGTGTCACCACCAAAAGCGAAAGCGAAGACGCCGGTGGCGAAGACGACACCACCAACAATCGCATGGAACTGACGGCCGCGATTGAGGGATTGCGTGCGTTGGCAAAACGCAGCCGAGTCAAGCTCTGTAGCGACAGCGAGTACGTCATCAAGGGATTGAGCGAATGGTTACCCGGTTGGAAAAAACGCGGCTGGCGCACCAGTGCGAAAAAACCTGTACTGAATAAAGACCTGTGGCAACCCCTCGACGAACTGGCTCAGCAACACGAACTCACTTTCGAGTGGGTGCGCGGCCACACCGGTCACGCGGAAAACGAACGCTGCGATGAACTGGCCACCACGCAGGCCACGCTCATCAAGGAAGGCAAGGCGTGATACAATCGACTCGCTCCTCTCCCTTGAAGGGAGAGGAGGATAAGGAGCACACCATGGCCACATCCTGCGCAGCTTGCGGCAGCGAATTGATGGTGCCGGGAAAACTCTCGGCCGACCAAAACCTTACCTTCGTGCCAGCCAACCCCAAGTTCCTCGCCTCCGGCAGCAAGGTGCACATTCAGGTGAATGCCTGCGCCATGTGCGGTCATGTGCAACTTGCGTGCGACCCCGAAGAACTCGCCGCCAAGGCCGAACCCCCGGAAACACCCAACCCCACGGCCCCAGGAAGTAGCGAGACAGAATCCGCGGAGTAATTGACTTGCAGCATTTCCCTATCGACTGGTCCGCCTACCACGCTGATGCCTTCCACAATACCCGCGTCCTCGTCACCGGTGGTGCAGGGTTTATCGGCTCACACATCTGTGAAGCATTGGTCACACTCGGCGCAAATGTCGTGGCCTTCGATGACCTATCCGGCGGATGCTGGTCGAACCTAAACGGCTTCGGTGAATTGATCGAACAACACACCGCATCGATTCTTGATCCCGCGGCACTCGATATCGCCATGGTCGGTTGCCGGTATGTGTTTCATGAAGCCGCGCTCGGTTCAGTACCGCGCAGTGTCGATGAGCCTGCGCTCTATCATCAGGTAAACGTGATCGGCACGTTGAATGTGCTAGAAGCG
>JANQFT010000267.1 GCA_028277685.1 Phycisphaeraceae bacterium | reverse complement strand
TCGCACCAACACCCGCCCCGCTGCCCGCAGGTGAATGTTCGCTTTGCATAGCGCGCTTTCATCGCCACGAAATAACACTCGCCCCGTGCTGAGCGTTTGCGTTTCGTAACCGAGCGCCTGCAATTCGCGCGCGACGACAGCTTCGAGTCCGAATCCAGCGGTAGCAATGAGGTCCAAAGTCGGCATAGCCCACCATTTCACCACAAATCACGCACCAATGCGCGGCGGGGTTGCCGGGTGCCGGGGAATCCCCACCAAGGCTGCGCCATGGTGGGGCTTGAATTCTCGCCACACGCCTTACACCACACGCCATACGCTACACCCCGCTCCCTATCAGAAACCGTGAACCGTACCCCCCGTCGATGCGTCAGGTTACAATATCCGTCTGCCCTGACCCACCGAGCGATCGCATGATGAAGACTTTCCGCCTGAGTGTGCTGCTGATGACCATCGCGGCACTGTGCGCCTGTGAAACCACCCGCACGCCCAAGGCCCCGCCCACGCCGCCGCCTACGTACACCGGTCCGGAGTTCTTCCGCGCCACCGTCGGGTCGGTTTGCACGCTCAGCGGTTACAAGCCCACACTCGTCAGCGGCTACGGTTTGGTGGTGAACCTGGATGGCACTGGCTCCAGCGATGTGCCGCCGCAGATCGCCCAATGGTTGCGCAACGAGATGAGTCGCGGAGGCTTCGGCAAGAGATCGCTCGGCCACGGCCACATGACGCCCGATCAGGTCATCATGTCCAACCGTACCGCCGTGGTGAAGGTGGAAGGCCTCGTCCCCCCCGGTGCCGTGCCAGGCACGCCGTTCGACGTGATGGTGTCCGCCATTCCCGGCACCCAAACCACCAGCCTCGAAGGCGGCCTGCTTTACACCACCGACCTGCGCTTCGGTGGCACCTCATCGCGCATTCCCTCTTCACGACCGTTGGGCCGTGCGTATGGGCCGATCTTTTTGAACCCGTTTATCTCTGCCAATCCCACGGCACTTGGCGGACGTGATGACAACCCGCGTGTGGGTCGCATCTGCAATGGCGCGATTGCCGTGGAAGCGGCGCCGCTGGCGTTGATTTTGCGTCAACCCAGTTTCGGCCGGGCGCGACAGGTGGCCGACCGCATCAATGGTCGCTTTCGCCGTGCCGATGCCGACAAGTACGCCCTCGCCGTGGCGAAAGATGACAGCACCATTCACCTGAATGTGCTGCAACGTTTCAAGCACAACCCGCAGCGTATGCTCGACCTGATCGGCCACCTCTACCTGAACCCCACCGAACAGTTTGCCCGCGAACAGGTGAAGCGGCTGATGGTCGAACTGGCGAAGCCAGCAAATCGCCGTCACGCCGATGGCATCGTGGCGGCACTGGAAGGCATGGGTCGCCTGATCGTTCCGGTGTTGCGTGAATCGTATCACCATGACAACCGCGTGGTACGCCTGGCTGCGTTGAGTGCGGGTGCGCGTCTGGGCGATCTGGGTTACGCCGCAGAACCGCTTGCCGCCATGGCGCAGGCAGACAGTGGCGCCGAATCCGAACGCGCCACGGCCATGCTGGGCGTATTGCTGGGGCACAGCCCGGATCACACCCGCATTCGCGCCATGCTGCGCCACCTGCTCGACAGCGAAGACAACCGTGTCCGCATGACCGCGTTCAGCGCGTTGTTCAACGCCGGCGAGCGTGGGCCTTACATCATCCACCGCAGCTTCCCGGGTAAGTTTGAACTGGCGTTGGTGAATTCGAGCAAGCAAATGGTTTACGTCACGCGGCAAGGTCCGCCACGCATCGTGATCTTCGATCAGATGCTCGGGTACAACTACCCATTGTTCGCCAGCCTGTGGAACAATCGCTTCATGGTGCGCGGCGATAAAGATGACCTGACCATCGGCGTGTACCACCGGGCAATCGATGCAAGCAACGGCCAGACCGAGCAAATCGCCCCCACCGTGGGCAACCTCCTGTTGCTGATGGCCAACCAACGCGTCGATGGCAACACCCTGCCCGGGTTCGACATGGGCTATGGTCAGGTGGTCAAGGTGCTGCACGAACTGACGCAAAACGGGGCCATTTCCGCGCCGCTGGTGCTACAGTCGTCCGATCTGGTCCAGCGGATCAATCGCGAACGCTCCGGCAGAGCCACCGAAGGACGCCCCGAACGCAGCGAAACCAACGGCAGTGGGTCATTTTGAATCCAATGGCCTCCACGAGCCGCGCACGTGAGTAAGCGGTCGGCTCAACCGCACCAAGGTAACGGTATTTCCTGCGGTCTGACGACCGCTCCTTCACCGTCGCGGCTCGTTGGATTCAAAATGACCACGACCAAACCAACAATCCTGCCAATTGACCATTGAGAAAACCTAACAAACTGGCGATAATTGCACGTCATGGCCGATAACACCAAGTGGCGATCCGCCCCGGTGTGAGTTCGTATGACGATCGGCCGGGAGACAAGATGGCTCGGCGCTGCACGGAGGTGCGCCGCCAAACAGCCGACAGGAGGTCGTTCACACGATATGCGTTTAGCCAGAATTACCCTCAACGGGTTCAAATCGTTTGCAGATAAGACTGAGATCGACTTCAACGCCCCCATCACCGCCATCGTCGGGCCTAACGGGTGTGGAAAGTCGAACGTCGTCGATGCCCTGAAATGGGTGCTCGGCGAACAAAGCGCCAAAAGCCTGCGCGGCGGTGCGATGCTCGATGTCATTTTCAACGGCTCCAGCGCACGCAAACCCGCGGGCATGGCCGCCGTCACCCTCCACTTTGATAACCCCATCAACGCCGAAGGCAAACGCGCCCTGCCGGTGGATGCGGACGATGTGGCCCTCACCCGTCGCCTGTTCCGTGATGGCACCAGCGAATACCTGATCAACAACGCCCGCGCCCGGCTGCGTGATATCCGCGAACTGTTCTACGACACCGGCATCGGCACCAACGCCTATTCGATCATCGAACAGGGCAAGGTCGATGCGATGCTCGTCAGCAACCCGATGGAGCGGCGCACCATCTTCGAAGAAGCCGCCGGCATCTCGAAGTTCAAGCAGCGCAAGAAAGAAGCCATCCGCCGCCTCGACCGCACCGAACAGAACCTTTTGCGTTGCCGCGATCAGTTGAACGAAGTGCAACGTCGTCTGCGTTCGGTGAAGATTCAGGCTGCGCGTGCACGCACGCATCAGGAATACTCCACGCGTTTGCGCGAGCTGCGTTTGAGTTACGTGCTGGCTGAGTACCACAAACTGCGCGGGCAATTGGATGTCGTCACCGAAGAGCTGACGGAAGTGGATCTCACCCGTCGGCACCTGACCGATCAGTTGAGTGCCGCCGAACAGCAGCGTGACGAAGCGGAAGTGGCGCGGCAGCAGTTGCTCAGTCGCCAGCGGGAATCGGAAAATCGTCGCCTTCAACTGAAGAACACCCGTGACCAGGCCGCCCAGCGCAAACAGTTCACCACCACCGCGATGAACGACCTGCAACAGCAGATCGAACGCGATGCCCAGCAGCAAACACAACTGGCAGAACGCGCGGAAGAACTGTCGAAACAGCTTGAACAACAGCGTGAAGCCGATGAAGCGTTGAAAGCGGAACTCACCGCGGTGGAACAGCGCATCACCGAAGCGGCGGACAACCAGCGTCAACGCCAGCACGACCTGAACGAAGCCCAGGCCAAACTCGAAGATGAAAAGGCTGGCATCGTGAACCTGCTTCGCCAGGGCGCGACACTGCACAACCAGATCAGCTCGATCGACGTGCAGGAAAAGAACCTGGTCGGGCATCGTGATCGTCTGACCAGCCGCGCCGATGCGCTCGGTGATGAACTAAAAGGCCTGCTCGCCACCCGTGATGAACTGCATGACAAACTCGAAGAAGTGGTCACGCTGATCAACGCTGAATCCACCCGCCTCGAAGAACAAAAACAACTCGCCGCCGCCCTTTCCGATGAACAGCGTGAACTGACGTCACGTTTGAGCGAAGCGAAAGAGCAACGCGTCGGGCTGGAAAGCCGCCGCAAGCTGTTGCAGGAACTGGAAGATTCGCAGACCGGCGTCGATGAAGCAGTGAAAGCCGTGCTCGCCCGCAAGGCGTCGGATGAAGACGGCGAGGAATTCAACT
>JANQFT010000236.1 GCA_028277685.1 Phycisphaeraceae bacterium | reverse complement strand
GCCCCCCACTCATACCCTCCAACCAACCCCACCGACGATCCTCACGATCGTCGGTTTTTTCGTGCGCCAATACCTATCCGATTCTGCTTGCCTGCCGATAATGATTACAATATGATATCACTTTGATATTCAACCT
This sequence comes from Phycisphaeraceae bacterium, assembly GCA_028277685.1. Taxonomy (GTDB): domain Bacteria; phylum Planctomycetota; class Phycisphaerae; order Phycisphaerales; family Zrk34; genus JANQFT01. Next base: position 2,441 of record JANQFT010000236.1, on the reverse strand, counting down.
TTTTGAAAGGCAGGTGGAGTTATGGGCGAACAGGCGCAAACGGCGAATCGGGAGCACATCGTCACTGTCAACCGCGGCGGACCGATGCTGGCGATCAATATCGTGCTATTCCTGGGGAGCATTGCCTTGTTGATCTATTCGTTGGCGGGGCGAGCAGACCCCATCTGGTTCCTGTTGATCGCGTCGATCCTCATCCTGATCGGCAGCATCATCATGATGCCCGGGTTCTTCACGCTTCAACCCGGCGAGGCGCGCGTCCTCGTGCTGTTCGGCAAGTACAAAGGCACCGTGCGCGCGAGCGGTTTCCACTGGGGCAATCCGTTCTACTCCAACCAGTCGCCACTGGATGCCACACCCACTGCGGCGGGCGCCGTGGCTGCACAGAAAGGTGGGGCAGAATCCAGACGCGACAAGCTGACCAAGACGCGCTCTTCCAGTCGCTTCCGCGTGTCACTGCGTGTTCGGAACATGAACAGCGACACCCTCAAGGTAAACGATCGGCGGGGCAACCCGGTGGAAATCGGCGCGGTGATCGTCTGGCGCGTTCACGACACAGCCCAGGCCATGTTCGATGTGGATAACTACGAAGATTACGTGCGCATCCAGAGTGAATCGGCCATTCGTCACCTGGCCAGCAGTTACGCCTACGACGATGGCGAGCAAAACGAAACGACCTTGCGCAGCGGCGTGGATGAAGTGTCGGCCGCGCTGCAAGCCGAATTACAGGAACGTTTGAACAAGGCTGGCGTGACTGTGGAAGAGGCACGACTCACTCACTTGGCCTACGCACCGGAAATCGCGCAGGCGATGCTGCGTCGCCAGCAGGCCGAAGCGGTGATTGCGGCGCGCAAGAAGATCGTGCACGGTGCGGTCAGCATGGTCGATATGGCCCTGACGGAACTGGCTGACAAGAGCGTGATCGAACTCGACGATGAGCGCAAAGCCAGCATGATCAGTAACCTGATGGTCGTGTTGTGCGGCGAATCGGAAGTTCATCCCGTGGTCAACACCGGTACGCTGTACACGTAAGTCAGGGCGACCCATGGCGAAACGGAAGTCATTCCTGCTGCGCGTTGACCCGGCACTCTGGACGGAACTGGAGCGCTGGGCGGCGGACGACCTGCGCAGCATCAACGCCCAGGTGGAATACCTGCTGCGGCAGGCGGTGCGTCAACGTAAGGGGAAAGACGAGTCGGATGAATCGGAAAAGCACTGATCAGCCGAAGCGTTGAACAAATGCTTCGTACTGTTCCGGTGTGTCGATGCCCACGTGATCGAATGGGGCCACGACCACAGCAATGGCGTGACCATGTTCGAGCACGCGCAACTGTTCGAGTTTTTCCAGTTCCTCCGCCGGCGTGGGCGTTAAGGAAACATACGTCGGCAGGAACGCGCGACGGTATGCATACAGCCCGGCATGCTTGAGGAGTGGCCCCCCCCCACCATCACGATCATGCGGGATCGGGCTGCGGGAAAAATACATCGCCTGGCCGTATTGGTTGGTCACCACCTTCACGATGTTCGGGTTGGCGGGGTCTTCATCCGGCGCGAACGGACCGGCGAGGGTGGCCATCGGTTCATTGCCATCACGCAAACGTTTGACCACCGCATCGATCAAGGCTGGATCAATCTCCGGCTCGTCGCCCTGCACGTTGACAATGAACTCAAATTCATCACCCAGTTGATCAACGACTTCCGCGATACGCATCGTGCCATTGGGATGATCTTCTCGCGTCATCATCGCTTCGCGGCCGGCGCTGGTCACCGCGTCCATGATGCGCTGGTCATCCGTGGCGACGATCACACGATCCACGCTGGCGCATTGCATCGCCTGCTCCACCACATGAACAATCAGCGGTTTGCCCGTGCGGTCGAGCAACGGCTTGCCCGGCAGGCGTGTCGAGGCAAAACGCGCGGGGATGACGGCAACGGTGGACATGGGGAACTCGGAACGAAAAGATCGTGAGTCGGAAGCATCCCGGGCTTCGCGGAAGCATCCCGGGCTTTTGGGGGGATCGACCAGTTAACGAATTAACGAGTTAACGAATCAACGAGCCTCTATCCCGCAGTTTGCTTCAACTTGCTGACCTGTTCGCGTACTTTCTCCAGGCGGTCGCGGATATCTTTGTAGTTGATGTTGGTTTGTGCGATCTGCGAGGCGATCTCGGCGGCATCCTGCGCCACTTGCAGGTCACCTTCCTTGATGGCCTTCGCTTCCAGCGCATCCATCAGGTTGTAGCGCAGTTCCAGGGCCAACTTGTCATCGTTGGTGCTGTGGGAATCGATGCCCTCGCGGAAGGTGTCGATCGCTTCGTCGACCCAACCCTTTTTGGCGAACGCTTCACCGAGGTACCGGGCGGCGGCGCTGCGGTGCTTGGGGTCGGCCTTGGCCTGCTGCAGGCTGCCGATCGCATCGTCCAACTGACGCATGGTGAGCTGTC
>JANQFT010000358.1 GCA_028277685.1 Phycisphaeraceae bacterium | reverse complement strand
GCCATGGAAGCCGAGCGCATTCTGCTCTCAATGGGACGACGCATCCCGGAAGATGTCAAGATTGTCGGCGTTGACGATGCGCCTTACTGTGAATTCGCCATGGTGCCTTTGACTTCCGTTCGCACCAATTCCTTCGAGCGCGGCACCGCGGCCGCGAAGATTCTCTTCTCCCTGATTGAAGGAAACAGCGTAACCCCTCAATGCGTGGAACCCGTTCTCATCGAACGCGAATCCACTAGGCGATAGCGCGACTCCTGTTGCGTAACCCCCGCGCCGCAACGTTACCTGTGCGCACTGCATCCGGCCGCACGGCAACGGCTACTCCATTGCGCCCGCATCACCCTTCTGGCGTGCGGCATAGGGAAGCCTTTGCTAAGACATGAAAAATCGTATAATCTATCGTATGATTAATGATTTAAGCGGCAAAGTCCCAACACAGGAGTGCGTGTCTGATGTTTCACGGACAGTTCGTTTGGGCGCGTTGTGTTGTCGTTCTGGTGATTGCGTGTTGGACCGGTGAAGCATGGGCTGCCGATTGGTATGTCGATGCGGCTGCTGGCAATGATGCCTCTTCAGGGACGCAGAATCGCCCCCTGCAATCCATTGCTCAAGCGATGAAGAAGGCGAAGGGCGGCGACAACATTTACCTGGCTCCCGGCAAGTATTCGGCCATCCATTATCTCGGCGGCAAAGGAAAGCATCTCTATCAGAACGCTTACGTCACCATCGCGCCTGTGCCGGGGGTCAAGAGTTCGCGCGAATCGATATCCATCGAACGGGTGACCATCGGCGCGAAGCTTTCCGTGATGAAGGGCAAATCACGCCGCGGTGTGTTTGATGCTTTCCTGCGTGTGCGTGGTGTTCACATTCTCGACGGCGTGATGATTTCCGGTGGCCGGCACTTCCAGGTTGTTGATTGCCTCATCGAGAAGATCGGCCCATGGACCGGATCTTCAGAGAACATGTCAAAGACCGCGGTGTATTTCGGTGACGGCTATGACCAGACCGCACGTGACTGCGAAATCACGCGCAGCGGTATTGGCGTTGTGATCCTCGGGCCGGAGAAGAAGATCATTGGTTGCCACATTCATCGCGTGACCCACGATGGCATTCGCGCGATCAGCAGCAAAGATTCGCTGATCGAAAACTGCCGCATCCACAACATCGACGATGGCTTGCACGACAACCAGTGGCGCAAGTCTCTTCGAGGTCCGAAAGGTGAGAACTGGAACCGCCACTGTGATGGCATCCACATCTTTATTCCTGGCCCGGGTTATATGTCTGCTGCGAACGAGCGGCTGACCATCCGCGGATGTGTCATCTACGATGTCGAGTCGCAGGCGATCCAATTCAACAACGCACCGGCCAAGAAGGACACACTCTGGAACAAGGACGTCACGATTGAGAACTGCGTGTTCGGCCCAACCTATGCCAACCCCGTGAATATTGCCTCTCCGACGGACGGCGTGATCTTCCGTCATAACAGCTTCGTCTACTTTCACGGCGGCAGAACGTTTCAGGGCAAGGATCGCGAGATCACCGGTAAGCGCCACATCTTTCGCATCAACGCTGGATGCAAGCGTGTACAGATCTACAACAACATCCTGTGCAACAAGTTCTATGTGTCGCCCGGCTGGAAAGTAGGACACAACCTGTATCACCACCTGAGCCCCAAAGCACCGGGCGCGTTCACCCGAAACGACAAAGTTGTCCCGGATGCAATGTTTGCCAACCCCGATGCCTTGGACGGCGTACTCAAACCCGGCAGCCCAGCGATCGATCGGGGCACCAGACTCATCGGTGACTACGCGAAAGATGCCAAGGATATGAATGGTGTCAAGCGGGATCTTCGGCCCGACTGCGGTGCATTTGAACTGCCTGGCCGATCACCCAAAGCAGAAAAGCCTCTACCCAAGAAGACTCAGCCCATCCGCCGGTACATCGATGACTTCATGGATGCCAACACCAGTGAAGACCCCTGGCTCGCTGGTGCCGGGATGGAGGGTCTCGCATGGAGAGCACCAAAGGGTTTTCGCCCTTGGCGTGTGGATGGGCGCGGGAAGCTGGGCATCTACATGGGTCGCAAGCCCAAGGCCGGAGCGTATTGGATGATCAGCACCGCAGGCGACGATTGGGCGGACTACAGCGCGACGGTCAATCTATCCAACGTCTACAACAACAAAGGGGGTGGCGTTCTGCTTCGAGCAAGCAGAAACACCACCGGGTACCTGGTTGATCTGGTGGCCGGGAAAATCACGCGACGCACAGAAGACAGCAACGGCAAGATTGAATCCCACACGCTCACCAACACGAAACCCATTCTCCGGGATTTAAAGAACGGCAAGTTCACGTTTGCCGTTTCCGATCAGGGACAGAATGTAAGCATCCAGGTCAAGCAGAACGGCAAAGTCGTGATGCATGCAATAGACGACAGCCCGAAAGCGATTCGCACGGGGCGAATCGGGCTGTACTGCAACTCCAAGGATGGCTCGCATCGCACGAATGTACACCGTGTCGAAGTCACCATTCAACGTCGAGCGCAATGAACGTGCAACATTCCCATATTGATCGTTTACTCAACGCTCTGCAGCGTAAACCAGTCGATCGCGTACCCAACTTCGAGATCATTGTCGACAACCGCTCGACCCGGAAGCTTCTTGGCATGCCTGCCGAAGGTTCGTCGGTGACATCCTGGACGGTGGCTCCGCAAGACGCCGTACGCCTTGCCCGGATGACCGGACAGGATGCCATCGTATGCTCGTTGACCTGGATGGCGGAAGAAGGTTCGATCGAATCACGTGCAGATGCGGACGCGATCGTCATCCCTGACCCGGTGGATGCACGAGGAAGCATGCAAGCCTGCCTCGATGCAATACAAGGTACGAATCTTGGTGTGGTCGCCCGGCTGACCGGCCCGCTCACACTGACATACATGGCCATGGGGCCGGTGCCGATCGAGTCGTTCATGATGTGGTTGTACGACGACCTTGAACTGGTTGAGCATTTGATGGACATGTTCGTGGATTATCATCTGCGATTGATTGATGCCATCTCCGACATGCCCTATCACCTTTACTACATCGGTGATGATGTCTCTTCGAGCACGGGACCGATGATCAGTCCGCACCACCTGGCTGAACTTTGGGCACCACGTGCACGTCGCCTGGTGCAAGCAGCCAAGGCTACCGGTAAGCCGATCATCTTCCATTGTTGCGGGATGCAGGCACCGATTCTGCCGTACCTGGTTAAGTGGGGCGTGAACGCGGTGCATCCCATTCAGCCAGTCGCCAACGATATCTACCGAATGAAAGCTGACTGGGGCGAACACCTGACGCTGATCGGCAACATCGATGCCGCAGGCGTGCTTACCAGTGGCACACCCGATGAAGTGCGGGCTGAAGTGCGTGAGCATATTGACCGGCTCGCGAATGACGGGGGTTACGTGGTCTGTTCGAGTCATTCGATTGTGGACTCAATACCGCCGGAGAATTACCTGGCGATGTGTGATGAGGCGGCGCGGTACACGCCCAATTCCGCGTGTACATCCGAACTCACTTCATGACTCTCCGTGTATGATGCCGTGCGTACCTTGCGATGCACATATCACGTGACGCATCAATTCATGGCGCGTCATAGACTACGGACTTCATCATGACAAGATGTTCAATGAAAAAGCGTCCAGACGCTTGCGCGCCTGGACGCCGGAACCAATTGCGTGAGAAACACTGATGATTACGGATCGTGCTGGATGTTGGTCTCAAGGATGAAGCTGCGTGTCACGCTGGTGCCATTGGATTGGGAAGCAGCACCAAAACGCATGCTCATAAGCGGAGCACCGTTATCGCCACCCTGCTTCGTGCCATACGATTTCTCGGTTAGCTTGAAAAACAGCCCCGGGGTAACGGGATCGATTGTCGCGCTACTGCCAACAGTCGCCTTGATCCAATAGTCGTTACCGCTACTGTCGCCATTACTGCTCTGCCAGTTGAAGCTGTCCCCACCGAAGTTTGGCCGCACTTGAAGATATGCCACGTCGTCACCTGACGGAACGGTGGAACCGGTGTTGTTATCGAGGGTGAGGTCAATATCCCACGATGTACCAGTACTCGTTGGTGGGGTGATGCTGTAATCGCAGGTAAAATCAACCAACTGACCGCCAACATTCTGCTTGCCGGTGACACGAACGACCACCTCATCGTCCTGGGTTGTCACCAGTGAAACATCGTTCCAGCCGTGCCGTCCCTTATGAATCTGGGTGGTCGCATCCTTGTGCTTCATATCGAACAGGGCGTAGTCGTGGATTTCCGTTTCCGCAAAGTTTGTCTGCGCTAACGGATCGACACGCAGGTCGTAGAATTCACGAATACCACCGCCCGCGTCTTCATCAAAAATGAGTTCGAAGTAGTTCGGGCAGTAGACGGAGACATAGCCATCGCTGCTCAGGTTGTCATCGACGTATAACGTAGGCGATGCGGCCAGATTACTGCGCAGGTAGAAATGGTCGACAAGTGTTTCGCCCGGCGCAATGTTACGCGATGCTGCCGAGAAGTACACGGCAACGGGCGTGTCATCATAGCCCGTCGTCAGCCCGCTTAAGCCTTTTTCGCAAACACGGATGTAACGACCCACCGCTACGTTCGGCACATTACAACTGCTGCCGGTCATCACTTGCATGTAGCGGTCACCGTTGTTGTCGCCCAACTCGGCTTCCCAGTCGTAGATGTAGCCACTGGGATCGTTGGCCACGCGAGTGTAGTGCTTAGTATCGCTGGTGCTCACTGTCGAGCCGGTGTTGTTGGTCAGATGCATCACCACATCAACATACGTTGCTTGGTAATTTGGTGGATAGAACGTATAGAGCACTTCGAACGGCATGTTGGTCGTCAGCGTGCCTGAACACTTGACCACCACGCGCATGTCATCCACGTGCACCACTTCGAGACTGCGGGTGGTACCCTGGTTTTTATGTACCGCGATCTCACTGGACAGGTAGCGGCTGTCCCACAGGCCATACACGGTGGTGTCGTCCTTGCCAAGGTTGCGGGTTTTACCGGGGTCTTCCGTCAGATCATAAAACTCGGCAATGCGACCGCCCTGTGATTCTTTCATCACAAACTCGAAGTTGCCGGGCGAAGTGATGGTGACGATGCCGCTACCAGTGCCGAGGTTCGAGTGTGTTTCGGTGATGGTGGCGGGCGCTTCACCATTAAAGCCGAAGGTTCCCTGGTACTCCAGCGCACCCATGTCCCAGGTGACGGGACTGGTCGGTCCACCGGTGTTGGCCACGCCACGGGTATCCCAGCGACGATTGCCGACCATGTCGTATTGTGGGGCATCGGTAGAGGTACCCGCGTCGATGGCCGGGCAGTTGGGCATGAGTGAGAGATCGCCGTTGTCGTAATCCGTGAACAGCTTCTTGAAGCCGTAGATACCGACAATTGAATTCGAGCCAGGAACAAAGTCTTCCTGGGCAGCATCTGAGATCAGGTTGTAGTCGTTGTACAAGGAGGTGGAACTCCCCGCCTGGTAGACAGTCTTGCAGATGGTGTTACTCATGCGGAACGACGAGTTCTGACCATACTTGATGCCCGGGGCCGTGACATTGCGGATGGTGATATTCGTATGCCGCTCAACGTTGATCTCGTTCGCCGTCCCCGCCACATCGATACTGTCTTCGAACAGGCAGTTCTCAATGAGCAGGTTGTCGGCATAGGGGGTTGAGAAACCTTTTCCGATAATTTCTTTATTGCCGTTGCTGATTACCGATTGATGCCGAATGTCCCAGGTACGCACCCTTCGGATGGTCACATTGTTCGATGCGTGTCTCAGCCATGAGGCCCCATCAAGTGATATCGTTGAGTGAATGTGGATGGCATCGCAATGCCAGTGCCAGGTGGGGTCCTCTGCCTGGTAGAATTCGCAGTCCTCGATCAGAATGTTGTTGCAGTTGACGACTTTGACGCAATCCTGAACTACATGGTGAACTTTGCTGTTGGTCAGTTCACTGTCATAGGCAAGAAAGTAAACCCCTATGCCGGTATCGTGGATGTCGCAACCGTCGATATAGATATCTCGAGCAAGATAGGCATCGATGCCAATGCCCCGGCCTGAGTCGCCATCGGGAATGTCATTGTCTGTTTCGGTCCTGCCCCAGATTTCGCAGTCTTTGAATTTGACGTATCGCACGCCTCGGCAGTTGATGATTTTGATTCTGTAATCGTGCCTGTAAATGTGCAGGCCTTCAAACGCCAGCCAGCATTCAAGTTCATGTGGATTCCATTGGTTTTTGTCGTAGCTCAGCCCTAAGCCACCGTTAATCTTGACATACTCACCGGAGTAAGCCTTGAACGTGAGATAGTCCGTGCGCGAATGGTTGCGGTTCCAGGTAAACCTGGGATACGTACCGGCACGCATGATAACCGTATCCCCGCCATCCGCTTCTGCCTCGGCTTTCGTCATCGATTTCCACGGTGAACCGATCGTACCCGTTCCAGTGCTGTCGTTACCATTGTCGTGATCGATGTAATACGTCGCGCCCAGCGATGTGGTTACCCACATCAACAGACATGCTGTGGCCAGCAGCAATTGTTTGGCCGTCCTACCTTGCATGACCATGCTCCAGATGAAATGAGGAGAGACAGGAACCAGCCCCGGCACCAGCCTGGGCGTACACGCATACTCAGCCACCGGATTCCGAATGGAACGAGCCCTAAGAACAAATGGCCACGTGCCGCCCCCAGCGAATACGAACGGTATTCAATAATCTATCGTTTGATTTAGGCATTTCAAGAGAATTCCCAGTCAGGCGGCAAATTATTGTTCGCTTAACAAACAGGCGCGCCATGCGGCATGTGCATCGCGCGGCCACAGCGATAGCGGGTCTGCGCTGGCGCATGCATTGTGCGACAAGTTATGCCTGCGGGATGGAACCGGTGGTTTAGCGCTGCATCGGCAAGGTCAACGGGAAACCTGGGAAACAATCAGCGGGTTGGTCATCCTGCGCGGGATAGCGCAGCATGTCGAAGGTGATTGTTTTCTGTTGTTTGTTGAACGTTACCAGGCCGAAACCTGAACCTTTCGCGCGCGCTTTGGCCTGAACATCGGCATGCTTACGGGTGTTGCTGCGTGGCTCGGGGTTGGCCGCGGCAAGCACCTCCACAGGATGACCAAACGCGTCCAGACGTTTGCCACGCGGGTCAACGTTCGCTTCGGCAGGATCACTTTCTTCAATGCCGGGCCAGCATGCGCGAGGCCAGCCGTTGGATGTGCCGGTGGTCATGAACGTGATGGGGCCGTCTCCATAGTCATCGATACCTAGTCGTACGAGTGCACCAAAATGCTGGTCACCGCAGATCAGCACCGGCTTAGCGCGGCGAAGAATGCGCAGTGCCTCATTCCTGGGTGTTTGTGGCCAGGCATTGGTATCGCGATCGCGCCGGCTGCGCCGCAGTTTCGGACCGGAATGCGTTTGAACCTGCGCGAACATCGTTTGGCTGAGCACCGCGTTGAACGCACCAGTGGAGGCACCGGCAACCCAGTCCTCCAGGAAACGGTGCTGCCGTTCGCCAAGGATGGTGCCGCCGGGAAAATCGAGGCTGGTCAGCGAATCGTCTTTGGGGTGGCCTGCGCGCCAGGCAGCCTGAAGATCGCCTTTGCCGGATTTGAATTTGCGGTCTTCGATCACCGCTAATCGTCCACCGCCGTAATCGAGCGCGGTGAAATACACATCAATACCTGTTGGCAGTGGCTTGGGGTCAACTGGATCGGGCAAGTGCGCGGTTTGCGTTCGCTGCGCCATGTTCACCCAGCGCGGCACCATCACGTAACCGCCCCAATCGAATGTCTTGCCCTTCGGCGTGGGTTTGCCATTCATGCCGAACAGGTTGCCTTGAAAGACATCGTGATCATCAAGGATGGCCACCATCGGCCGATCTTTGAGTACTTCACGCCATGTCCAGCCGAACTGGTACCACTTGCGGAGGTAATCAACCATCGCAACATCGATGGGCTTGCGCGTTATACTGTGCCCACCGTAGCGTTCATAGAGTTGGTCGCCGGAAAAGAACAGTAAATCGGGGTTGCGGCGTTTCACCTCGGCCACGATACGTGGCACGGGAAAGGCGTAACCATAGTCACCGGTGAACGCAGCCAGACTGAACGTCGGCTGATTTACCGGGTTGGCACGCACGGTACCCGACCAGATGTGCACACGATCGCGCCATCGGTAGCCGACGCGGTACGGCGTTGGCTTTGTGTCGTCCCAATCGTTGATGCGGAACACGGCAATGCGGGCATCTGGCTCAATCTTCGAACTCGCGATGCGTTGCCAACCGCCATCACGCTGCACTTCAAGCGTCACCATGTCGGCATCGCGCGCCCCCATCGGCGGCATCTGTGCCGACAGCTTCAGAACGCGCCGACTCAACGTGTACTGCGACCAGAGAATCGGGCCAAACGTGCGATCGGCATACACCTTGATACCATCTCCGATGGCCCGCACATCGTGATATTGCCAACCGACCACCGTGTCCTGTTGCGTTACGGGGCGCCGCTTTGGTCCGTCAGAGAGCAACGCGATACCGCCTTTTAGCACATCAGGCTTGACATCTACAGCGTGGGCAACGGACGTTGCACCTGTTTGCCCACGGATTGTTAGTAATTGCTTGCTCACATCATAACTGGCTTCCAGCTTAATCGGCTTCCTCATTGGCAATGAATGCATGCTGATGTCTTTCCCGACAAACAAGAAACCATCCGCTCGCACACCCGCCATAATGCCTGCCTGTGGCTCGAGCGCGCGACTGCGCCAATCGGGCACTGCACCACGCGTTCCCAACAACCACCCGCCCCGCACCTTTTTCGGATCACCCGGCTGACCTGACAATCGAATACTGGCGCTGACCCGAAAATTCGCCGCCGGCGCGATCTCGCAAGCCATCAAGCTGCACGTGACGTTCTTCGCAGCCTGGGAACGCAGTTCGCCATCATGCACCGACCAGTACTGCATGGGTTTGGCCCAGCAATCTGGGCCGGCCCAGATACGCTTGCCCTCCAGGTTCAATGCGTATTCGTCGGCATGAACGAACAGGCAAGCACACAGGATCACACCACAAAAAATGGCGCGCACCACGGATAAGCAAAATTGCTTCTGCACAATGTCTTCCAGTTCAGTTAAGGGTCAGCGTTTTTTGGGGTTCCAGTAACTCAGGCCCGGAGCAATCGGATCAACCAGTTGCCTGTTCCATATTCGTAGCTGCGCTTGCAGTTCAGTTACCTGATCTCGTTGTTGCGCAGCAAGATTCGACTTCTCTGATAAATCACCCTGCAGGTTAAACAACATATCATCACGTCCCTGCCGGGTAATCAGCTTGCGGTCACCATCGCGAATCACAAACTGCTTGCGGTCATACCAGCGCCAGTACAAACGTTCATGCGGTTTGCCCTTGTTTTCTCCTGTGAGATAAGGCAGTAGATCGACACCATCCAGCGGCTTGTTCGCCGGCACAGTAACACCGGCACGTGCGACGATGGTAGCCGCGATATCAAGTGAAATGATCGGGTGCTCATAAGTGACGCCTGCTGGCAGGTGACCTGGCCAACGCATGGCAAATGGCACCCGGATGCCACCTTCAAACGGTGAGCTCTTGTGCCCACGCAGTGGCTTGTTATCCGATGCGTTGTTCTTCGCCCCACCGTTGTCAGAAAGAAAGACGATGATCGTGTCTTCATCAATGCTGTGTTTGTTCAGTTCATCGAGAATACGCCCCACGCCATCGTCCACCGCTGATACCATCGCAGCGTAAGTGCGGCGCTTCTTGTCGGCAATGTTCTTATATCGCTTGAGATACTTCTTGGATGCCTGCAGCGGTGTGTGCGGCGCGTTGTATGCCAGGTACAGGAAGAAAGGCTTGTCCTTCGTGCGGCCGATGAAGTCCACAGCCGCGTCGGTCAGCTCATCGGTCAGGTACTCATCGATCTCAACTGGCGTTTCATTGCGCAGAAGTTTGGTGCGATACCAGTCCCATTTACGGGTGACATCTTTGAGGCGTTCGATCGTGAGTTCCTCAGGGAAGTATTGGTGACCACCGGTAAGGAACCCGAAGAACTCGTTGAAGCCGCGCTTGCGTGGACGCAACGTGGGATGCGTACCCAGATGCCACTTGCCTACCGCCATGCTGGTGTAACCGGCAGGTTGTAACAGTTCAGCAATGTTTTTTTCTGACGTGGGTACGCCGTTGTTCTCGACGGTGTAGTCGACGGTGGGATTACGACTGGCGCCGAAGCGATCCTGATAGCGCCCGGTGATCAATCCAGCGCGGCTTGGGCCACATACCGCATAGGTGGCATACGCATTGGTGAAGCGCACGCCCTCTTTGGCCAGCCGATCCAGGTTCGGTGTGCGAATGTCCTTGCAACCGTTGAAGCCGACGTCGGCGTAACCTTGATCATCCGTCAGCACGATGACCAGGTTCGGCGGGCGCACTCCGGCAGCAATGTTGCTGTAAGCCAAGGCCGTGAAGAGGAAAGCCAAAGCAGCCATGGTGTTCTTCAACGCTGGTTACTCCTTGGTGTCGCCCGTTGAAGTGCGCTGATAGATGCGAACATAATCCACCATCATCCTTCGGGGAAATCGCGTGTCCTTTGGGTCTCCGCCTGCTTTGCCCCCCACGGCAACATTCATGATCAGGTAGTGTGGTTGACGAAATGGGTTGCTCTTATCGGGTGTCTTGTTCACCGTCTTCGTGATATCGACGGTGCTAAGCAGTTGATCGTCGACAAAGAACTTGATCTGGTTTTCGTCCCAATCCATTCGCCATACGTGATAACGCGAAGCCCACTTCTTCGGATCCTTTCCGGTCAACTTCTTCAAGTCTTTCTTAAAGACATTGCCAATGGGCTTGCCCTTCGCATTGGCATGAAACGTGTTGGCCAGCAACATGCCGCGGTAATACTCCATGATGTCAATCTCGCCACTCTCTGGCCAGCCCGCCTGATCACGATTAGCGCCGAGCATCCAGATGGCGGGCCACATGCCGGCATCGATATCAATCTTGGCGCGGAATTCGAACCGCCCGTACTGCCATGCGTGCAAACCTTTGGTGGTAACCGAGGCAGATGTGTACGTGATGTACCGACGCGATTTTTTCCAACCCGTGGCATCCGGCTCCCACTCGGGGTTGGGTTTTTTCTCGCGCTTGGCCGTGATGACCAACTTGCCGTTACGGCAGATGGCATTATCGGGCTGATACCACTGAGCTTCCTTGTTACGTCTATAGCCCAGTTCGTAGGTCCATTTTGCCGGATCGGGTTTTCCGGCCCGATCAAACTCATCATTCCAGACCAACCGGTACCCCTGGTATGCGGGTATCTCACTGGAAAGTGCGACCTGGGCACAGCCGATACCAACAAAAGCGAAGCACAACAATGCCATGTACATGGGAAACAACCCTGTCAACAAGTAACAACTCATAGCCAATCATAACACACCTAGAGCAGGGCAGCGAGGGGCTGGAATCAAAAATATCATTAATCACACCTTTGATTATTTGATTTTTTGACTCCATCGGGTACAGTTGATTCTGTACAGCAGACACTTCGCCGGTATGCCGGCACCGTGATGGAGCGGGCTATGTTCGCATGCAAAAGAGCTTTCACGCTTGTTGAGTTACTCGTGGTGGTCAGCATCATCGCATTGCTGGTAGGTATTCTTTTGCCAGCCCTGAGCAAGGCCAGGTTGCAGGCCGAATTGACGGTGTGCATGTCGAATCAGCGACAGATTGCGATGTCGACCAACCTGCAGGCTAATGATCACCGTGGAGACTTCACCCCGGATACCGACCCTCCACGCGTCAGCAACCTGGGCAATGGACGTTGGGCCAGAAGGCCGTTGCATGGTTACATCGCCGCAGGCACATCCGGCTATGGATATGTGGATGGGGGAACAAAAGTAACGGACAGACCGCTCTGGTTCGGCAGCTTGTACGCCAGCGGTGCTTTGGGTGGCTCCAAGGTGGCGTATTGCCCAAGCCGCAAGGAAGATGGCCAGCGCAACATCGGCTTCTACAACCATGGGCCATGGGGCTTGAAAGAAGGCAACAGAGGCTTCGTACGGATTGGCTATCTGTGGAACCCGCTGCGCTTCAACAGCCTGAGCGACGACAGGCCCTATCAGATTCAATCCAACGGCTGGCACAACAAAACATTCTGGCCCCGCGTGGAACGTAATCGTCAGGTGATTTCGATGGACGACTACCTCGGTAAGAATTCTCTCGCCCATGGCGAGGTGTGGAATATGGCCTTCCTGGACGGCCACGCCCGTGTTCTCACCAGCAAGCGTGCACTCGACCACCTGCTGGGTGTGGGGTACATCGGTGAAAACACCCTATACACAAACTTTAACACCGGCTTGGAGATGATGTTCGATGACAACCCGTGAACTGGTCCTCTTTCCGGGGGATGCAGACCGCGTTGTCTGCATTCAGGGATGTATTGCCCAGCCGGTATGCACGCCAAAATTTCCAGCGACCTAATCCGGGCGTTTCCCCCCACCTGATGGCGCAAGCCTGCGGCCATCACGCGATCCAGCAGGAGCAACCCCTGCACTGTGTATTCAAGGAACCGATTGATGCCAAAGACCCACGCCCTTGTTGCCCCGTCGCCTGACTGCATTGAGTTGCAGGAAGTGGCCATAGCCGATCCCGACCAGAGGCAGGCGGTGGTGCAGTCTCAATACAGTGTGATGAGTCCTGGAACAGAGCTGCGTTGCATCGCGGGTAAACAGGCCGACGGTCCGTTTCCGCTGGTACCCGGTTACAGTTCGGCCGGTGTCGTTCTCAAGGCGGGCAAGAACAGCGGCGTGACCGAGGGTGACACGGTCTGCTGTCCGTACGGTGGGCGATATCTTGATGTGAACAGTCAATTCGGGGGCCACGCCCAGCATCTACTCGTGCCCGGTGACGCATTACGCGCACTGCCTGATAACGTGTCGACGCAACAGGCGGCGATATGCAAGATGGCGGCCATCGCTTATCACGGTTTTCAAATGGCCAAACCCACCAAAGATACTCCAGTGATCGTGCTAGGGTTGGGCTTGATTGGTCAGCTCAGTGCACGTCTGTTCAACACGGTTGCTCCCACGCTGGCCTGCGACCTGTGCGAATCGCGCGTCGAACAGGCGCGCGCCTGCGGGATCGATGCCATGGTGATTGATGAGAAACTTCAACCGGTTGTATCTGATCGGGCGAATAGCGCAGACATCGTGGCCGATAGCACCGGCGTTCCCGCAGTGATCGACCTGGCCGTGCCCCTGCTGCGTTCGCGCACCTGGGGCGTTGTCGATCAGAGCGCACCGTTGTACCTGATCCAAGGCAGCTATGCGGACCACTTCAAAGTGGATTACTTCAATGCCTTCTTGAAAGAAGCCTGTTTTCTGCTTGCCCGTGATCATGGTCGGTCCGATGTCAGCGGGGCGCTGGCAGCCATCGACTCTGGCGTTTTGGTCGTGGATGATCTGATTGAGTACGAGATCCATCCCGCCGATGCGCCCCACGTCTATGAGCAACTGCGCGACCGAAGTGACCTGCTCACCGCGGCTGTGAACTGGAGCAAGTTGTAAAACCAATACACCACTTCACGCCGATCATCACCATACACAACAGGCTTTGCCCAGCGTATTGGCGCCCATACCGTTCTCTCGCTTCGATGGCGTATCGAGCCCAAGATCATGACTTTCAGATCGATAGTGATTGGCATTCTGCTTGGCCTGGCGATCAGTGCGTTGACCGGGTTCAACGACATGGTTATTCGGCAGACCAGCCTGATCGGCTGCAAGCTGCCCATCGCACTACTCGGCGTGCTCTTGGTGTGGCTGTTCCTGATCGGGCCGACACTGCGGCAATTGGGGG
This sequence comes from Phycisphaeraceae bacterium, assembly GCA_028277685.1. Taxonomy (GTDB): domain Bacteria; phylum Planctomycetota; class Phycisphaerae; order Phycisphaerales; family Zrk34; genus JANQFT01. Next base: position 21,802 of record JANQFT010000358.1, on the reverse strand, counting down.
TGCGGTTGAAACTGCGCGCCACGGAAATCGCGGTGATGATCGCAATCGCCATGGCGGCTTGCGGTTGGCCCGGCGGAAGCTTCATGAAAATCTTCCCCACCAACATCGCCATGCCCGCCTACCTGCAGACGACCAAGACCGCATGGAAAAGCACCCAGGCCATGGCGTACGCGCCCGGCACCGCGCCCATGCTCACCCAGGCGTACATTCGAGATGCGCATGGTTTGGCCGAACACCTGATCAACCATGCAGATGACGAGGATTCATTCGCTGGTCGCCTGTGGCAAAATCTATCGCGCACCGAACCGGTGCAACTCCAGGAAGCCATCGACTCAGAAGACGATGCCACCGTGGTCGAACTAGTGCCGCGACTGCTCAACGTTTACGTGAAAGATGGACCACCCAATCCAACGGCAGAATTACTGGATCGCGACCCTGTGCTACGCACATTCGTGGATGCACGTGATGCCTTTGGAGAGGATGAGTCAGACCAGCGCGCGTTGGCCGACCAGCGAGTACGGCGTCAGGTACTGAGCGTAGTATTCCAGGGAAATGTGGCTCCAGCCCCGCAGCCACGGGACATTCTCATCGCCAACGGCAACACCCATGCCCCGGTCATCAGAGGATTTGTGAATGGCGATCGCGATGCGACCCTCAGTTCCGTACCGTGGGGGCAGTGGTGGCCAACGTTACGTATTTGGGGCTTTGCCGCTTTGCTGTTGGGCGTGGGATCACTGTGCTTGGCGTTAATCTGCTATCCGCAATGGGCACATAATGAACTGCTACCTTTCCCTGTCGGCCGGTTCATGCATGATGTGGTGCAATCTGCCCCAAAGTCGTTTTACTCAGATGCGTTTCGAAACACAGCCCGCTTGTTCTGGGTGGGACTCATCGCGGCGGTGTTGTTTCACTTGCTCAACGGCCTGGCGCAATGGGATTTGTGGTTCTTCAAAATTCCGTTGAAGTTCGACTTCAGCGCACTTGAGCAACTATTCCCAAGCTCTCGCACAGTGCAGGGCGTATGGGCCGTAAGCCGTCCGCGGTTCTATATCACTGTGGTAGCGTTCGCGTTCTTCCTGGCGGGCGATGTTTCGTTGAGCCTGGGTCTGGCAGGGATCGTGTGGGTCGCGTTTTGTTCCGTGCTGATTGGCCACGGCATTGCGATACGCAACAGCTACATCGGCTTTGAAATGCACAACCTGATGCTGTTCGGGGGGTACATCGGCGGCGCAGCCATGGTGCTGTACTTGGGACGAAGGCATTATCTGAATGTGGCAAAAGCTTCAATCGGCCTCAAGCGCCACAGCGACACACCCAGCTATGCCGTACATGCGGCGCGGATACTTGCAGTGTGCTCCATCCTGACCGTGGCCATTCTCTGCTACGCTGGGCTACACGTGTTGTGGGCGGTGTTAATGGTGGTGCTGATCTACTGTGCGATTGTGATGGTCGCGCGCATCAATGCTGAGACGGGCGCCATCTTCGTACAACCATTCTGGCTACCGGTGGGCATTCTGACCGGCCTGCTCGGGTTCAAAGCAATCGGCCCAGAGAATTACATTTTGCTGGCGATCGCGTCGGTGGTGTTGATTGGCGACACCCGCGAGTTGCTCATGACGTATCTTTGTAACGGCTTGTGGTTCGCTGACAAAGCTTCAGACAATAAGAAACCAGCGCGGATCGGACGATTGGCTGGTCCCATGGGATTGATGATCGTGGTGGGTTTTATCGTTGCGCTGGGGGTGACGCTCTGGTTAGGTTACGTCCATGGTGCGAACATCTTCAATCCGTGGGCGCGCGGTATTTTGCCCGCTCAGCCGTTCGATTCACTCGCAAGGTACGCGTCTCAAGCTCAGGCAGATGGAGATCTGGCTGGCCTCGAAACGATCGGCATGTTGCAGCGACTGAGTTTCGCCGAGGTCAGTCGTGAAACACTCGCCTGGATTGGGCTGGGTCTGGGATTGGTCGCGGCTTGCTGGATTGCGCGTGTGCGGTTGCCCTGGTGGCCACTCCATCCGGTGATCTTCCTGGTTTGGGGAACGTACCCGGGTTACCTGCTGGCTTCGTCGTTCCTGATGGGCTGGTTCATTCGCACCGGCGTCACCAAACTGGGGGGCATGCGGGGTTACGAACAAACCAAACCACTCATGATCGGATTGATTGCCGGCGAACTACTGGCCGCGATGGGCTGGATCATCGCGGGGGCGATCTACTACCTGTCCACTGGAACAACCCCGCCAGCGTACAGCGTGTTCCGTATCTAATGCTCCCACCCTCCGACCACGAACTGAAACGCGCCCGGTCATGATTCCTCCCTCTCGAAGATTGAGAAGACTGACGCTTGAACTGAGCCTGAAGCCTTTCAGCGACCTGACTGCTTCGGGCATCGCGTCGACCTGTCACCTGATCTGGCATCACTGGCGCGCCCTCATCGCACGGGCAGATGCGCTTGCCGTTCTGCTGTGGATCGGCAACGGTGACGAAATACTCACATGGTCCGGATGCGAGACAGACTCACTCCCCTATGCCGACAGCATCGGCTTCAGCAATCTCCAATACCCTTCGGCAAACAATCCCGAGATCGAGCACTTCAGCCGTAATGCAGCCCGACCCTTTCATGATAAGCCGCTGAATATCTCCTATGCAGACCTTCGCCGCATCAACGAATCGCTCCGAAAAACTGCAGCAGAGACAACAGGCTTGCCCCTCGAAATCGGGGCCACCCTCGACCCCGGCCCGGAATTCGTAGACAGCCCATGGCGATATGAACATCATCCTGAACTGCTTCAACCGATGTACCCGGACTGGCCGTCGCCCATGCAGTTCATCACGCACCATGCGACACTCCAGCCGCACGCAAAAAAGTATGCCGCTTTCCTTGAAGGAATCTCTGACTCGTTACCTCTGGGTACATTCCTTGGAAAGCAGTTTGCCGCATTTGGCCAGGAGCTCGGGTTTGACTTCCTCTGGTTTTCTAACGGTTTTGGCTATAGCCATCACCCATGGATCTCACGGGGCGAGTTGTTCGACGGTGAGCGGTTCACCCCCGAGCGCGCAACCGACCAGCGCGAGCGCACCAACCAGTTCTGGCACGATTTCCGTAAGCAATGTGATTCGCCCATCGAAGTGCGTGGTACGAACTTTTCTATCGGTATGGACCTGGCAACCGACGCCTGTGATCATCAGGCCATTCACGAAATGGGTGGGTTGCAGTTCCCACCGTGCAATCCGCCCTGGGGTTCGCGCGCGTTGGGGCTGGAGATGGTGGCCTATCTCTCGCGCCTAGCGAAAACATGGACCAGCCGCATACCGTTTCGTTTCTATCTGAATGACCCCTGGTTCGCCACGATGCCATGGTATGACTATTACGGCGAGGAACCATTCGATATTCATGTACCGATGTCGGTGTGCCGCATCAACGACAGCGCGCGTGCAGAAACCGCCACCGACATGAATCTGCTGACCATCGATAACTCTCAGGGTGAATTATCCGAGAACCAGGCTCATCAGGTTACCACTCACCTGCTCAGCGCATTGGACCACGCACCCGATGCGCCCGGGCCTGTCGTCTGGGTCTACCCATTTGATGAATACCATCACCTTCTGCGCGAAAGTTCAGAATGCCTACCCCATGTGTTCGCGCATGATTGGTTCATATGCCGGGCGATCGACTTCGGCCTGCCGTTGAACACCGTATGCAGCAGCGATGTCTTCAGCAAGCTATATGACACCGGCAAATTGCCTGAAGCAATTTTCATCGCGCCGGCACCGCTTGGTGATTGGCCGTACGCAGTGCGATTGATCGATCACGTCAAACACGGCGGACACGTACTTTTTTACGGCTCCACCGAGTTCGCATCGCAGGAATTCTGCGCTGCACTCGGCGTGACGCACGAATCACCCATCGATGGCCCCCTGACCTATCACACCGACCTTCCAAATGATGTGTTCGACACCCAAACACCTGCACCCGACGAAGATGACCCGGGCGCAGCGGAACTGGGTCTGGCCAGTGATATCGCGCAAAGTCATTCAACAACCGATGCCATTCCCCTGATTCACCGTGCACTGGTCAGTGGTGGTGGCATTCGCGAGGTGTGTCTGCACGAAGATTGGCTGCGTGCCTCCGTTGAATACGGTGGCAAACGACGCGCGTATGCTATCAGCCGCGCCGAACCGGAATGGGTTGGCGGATGTTTGGGTTGGGCGCGGTCGACCGTCGGCATGGACCCGTCTTCGAAACACCCTGAAGCCGCGTGGGATGGACCATCCGCAAGTGTGCAAGCAGCACATGTCATGCGACAGATGCTTAGCACATTCGGCTACGACCTGGTGCAGCGTCGTCATCACCCAGGCATCCGCCCAGTCTACTGTTTCATAAAACGACACCGAGGGGGGTGGTATTTCACGGGGCATAAGCCGAACACATCGGCGCAACTGCGAGTTCGCACTCCACTCGGCGCGCCGATCTATGAGGAAACTGAAACGTCCATCATTGATGGATTCGCCGGTGAGTGTTTCGGTAAATCTTTTCATCAACGCGTCCATGCATTTGTTCGCATGGCAGATGGCGTGGTTCACTGCAAGCGTTTGAGCGTCCCACTTGGATATCGCCATCACTTCTGCCTGAGTGGACTCATTGACGCCGACGTCACGCTTTGCCCCGATCCCGCAGCAAGAACACTCGAAGAGGTTTCCGTACAAGCACAACTCTGGACGGAACCGGTCGCAACCAAACGCGATTCGATTCACCACACCATCCACGTACAGCGACACACCGGTGCGCTTTATGTCCGATGGTAATCCCTGTGAGATAACCATGAGCGACGTTCCAACGATTCCCAGACGTAAACCGTTGACTGCACGCATTGGTGTGTTTGGTGTCGGACATCATCCATACTGGGCCCAGTTCGACGGCCTGCTTGAGCAGATGCATCACAAACTCAACCGCCTGACCAGAAAGGTGCATGCCTGCGGTGTGACTGCGATCAACTATGGAATGATTGACGGTGCCGAAAGCGCATTCGCGCTGCTGCCGAAACTTAAAGCCGCGGAACTGGATTTGGTGTTCTGTGACATGGTTACGTATGCCACCTCATCCACCTTCGGCAAAATCATCCGCGAGTTGGATGTCCCGATCGTGCTGGTCGCGCTTCAACCGCTCAAAGCGCTCGACTATGCGAAAGCCACCACGTTCATGCAGCTATGCAATGACGATTTCTGCTCCGTGCCGGAGTTCACCGGCGTGGCCATTCGCATGGGCAAGCAACCACCGCCGGTGATTCTCGGCACCATGGAAGATGATCCGACTGCCGATGCGGAGCTGGCCCAGTGGTGCCAGATCGCCAAAGTGCTGCATGATCTTCGCCGCGCACGGATCGGACACTTCGGGCACGTGTTGGAGTCCATGCTCGACATGCACAGCGACCCCACCGCGTTCACCGCGGCATTCGGTTGTCACATTGTGCAGACCGAATGCGATGATCTGCTAAGGCAGCAACGTACCGTGACTGCCGAAGAGATTGCCGAGAAGCAACGCAAAATCCTTGCCCTATTCGACACGCCCGATCCCAAAGACGATCCGGTCACCACGAAACTGACAGATGCGGATCTACAAACAGCAGCGACCACCGCGGTCGCGCTCGACAAGTTCATCGCAGAAAAACGACTGGATGGTTTAGCGTACTACTACGAGGCCGAGCCGGATTCGCCGATGCGGCAACTTGTGACCAACCTGATCGTGGGCAATTCCCTGCTGACGGCGGCAGGCTTTCCCATGTGCGGTGAAAGCGACCTGAAAACGTGTATCGCCATGCTCATCATGGATCGACTGGAGATCGGCGGAAGCTTCGCGGAGTTCCATCCGATCGATTTTGAAGAAGGCTTTGTCCTGGTTGGGCACGATGGACCGCACCACATCAACATTGCCGATGGGCGCCCCGTACTGCGATCGTTGCTGAAGTACCACGGCAAGCCTGGCTCCGGGGCAAGCGTGGAATTCAAGATCAAAGAAGGGCCGATCACGATGCTGAGTATCGGTCAGACCGCCAACGGCAAGTTTAAGTTCGTTGTTGGTGAAGGCGAAAGCATGCGTGGCCCGATCCCACCTACCGGCAACACCAATACCCGCGGATTCTTCGAACCGGATATTCGCACCTTCTTAAAAGCCTGGGTTAAAGAAGGTCCCACACACCACTTCGCTCTGGGCATCGGTCATCACGCACAAACCATCGAGATGATTGCTGACGTGCTAGGCATTGAATGCGCGGTAGTCGCGCCCTGAGCGGATTGCAGTGATGAAGAAACGGTAGATGTGTGCGAGTTCTAGATACAGCCGAGCGCAATCGCAGATTACTTAAGCTTGATCGATGCCGGTGCGCTTTCGTGATGGGCAAACCGCCACATCCATATTATCGCGCCCAGTTTCATGCGTCACGGTAACGGTCGCGCTCAGATTGGCCAGGCCGGTGTTTTTGGGGGCGTCTCTACGACTTACAAAACCACAGGGCTGTGCCATAAGTTCAGTTTATTACATGGAATGTGGCATGTAGCCAAGGATTAGGGGCTTGAATGTGGGCAGTTGAGACCGCTTGGTGTCGGGAGTGGTGGGTGCAACTGTTGCCTGTAAAGCCACAGTTTGGCACACAGACCACCAATCGGTTCGTCTACGGTGCTTTCTGGGAGCAACCACCGAGCCACGACCCGGTTTCCTACTCCAACTGTCACAGGGATCAAGAGAGGAGGCCCGGCTCATGCCTGTCCGCCTGCTGACCACTCTGCTCACATGCGTTCACGGCTGACGACAGAGTGAGCCATGGCGCAGATGATTATCTCAGCATCCCTTTCGCCACCAGCCAAGAGGGAGACTCAACCAGCGAGTTCGACCGGTCCATGGTCGTCGCAGTGGTCGCCATGGGGATGGTGCAACCGTGCCTGACCGGTCTCGTCGATAACAAGGTAGCAGGTGTGATCGCCGTGCGGCACAGGCTCATGGCCGCAGCCCGGGCCACAAACATGGTCTGCATCGTGCCCCAAGTTGCCATTCGCCGGACGGCAACCTTCCGGATTCTGTTCCGTCACGCCGATGACATGCTCGATGACGGTTCCGTCGGGCGCCTGGTGGTGCAGGTGGCCGTCATGGGCATAATCGACGTGACCATCGTGGCGGATGGCTATGTGACCACAGTTTGGGCCATGTTGGTGAGGGTGATCAGCATGCAATGGACAATCTGACATGGATGCGCTCCTTGCAGTTTGTGTCACGATCATACTAACCGCCGGCCAACTTCCGGATCAACATAATAACAATGCTTGTCCACGCAGTGCTTCTGCGTGAACACATGGGTGATCACTTCGCAGTTAAGCGCAGACGCGATGTATTCGCAGGCCGATATCACGTTTTCATCTCAAGGCCTGACACAATACAGCCGAAGGGAACTGCGAGGCGGCGACCGCGCGATGTTCATACTCATGAGTCATCGAGGCGCATTCCGGGGCCGCATGAGAGAGACGCCATGAGTCAACTGACCTCGAACTCCATCCCTAGGGTTCTGCCCGGCTTCTCGCTGGTGAAAGTGGCGCGGCCGGTCATCGTTTTGATGCTCCTGTTTGTCATTGTGGCCATGCCATGGCTGCTGGGGCAATCTGCCTCCGGTGCCACGTTCCGCATCACGCTGGTCAGCATTCTGCTGGAGGCGATTCCCTTTGTGGTACTCGGATCGATTATCGGTGGGGTGATCGAGGTGTTCGTCAGCCCACAGTGGTTGACGCGCATCATTCCGCGACGTCAGTACCTGGCCGTTCCTGTCGCGGCACTGGGCGGATTCCTGCTGCCTGTGTGCGAATGCGCCGTCGTGCCGGTCGCGCGGCGTCTGCTGGCTAAGGGTGTACCGTTTCCGGCCGTGTTGGCATACATGCTTGCCGCACCGATCGTCAATCCCCTGGTCATCGCATCCACGGCCGTCGCCTATCTGGGCGACACGCGCATGGTCGTACTTCGCACCGTGGGCGGTTACATCGTGGCGGTCATTGTCCCGCTGATCATCCGCTGGCGGTGGAGACAGACCGATTCAATCCTGCTGCAACACGCCAAACCGAATACCGGTTGCGGTTGCGGGCACACCCACCAACACGGATCGGGAACATGTGGCGGCCACGGCAAACATCAACGCAAACCTCTCAGCGAGCGACTGACCGAGGCCATGCGACACGCGGTCGACGACTTCCTGCTGGTTGGCCGCTTCCTGGTCATTGGGGCGCTGATGGCCGCGATCATCCATACCGCGCTGGATCGACAGATTGTCGCCTCAATTGGCGCCTCGCCGGTGTTTTCGACATTGGCCATGATGGCTATGGCCGGCGGACTTAATCTTTGCAGCGAAGCTGACGCCTTTGTGGCTGCTTCCCTAAGTGGCATCTTGGCCTTCTCGGCACAACTGGCCTTCCTCGTGCTGGGCCCGATGATGGACATCAAACTGGCCGCGATGTATCTGGCCTTCATGAAGCGCACCGCTGTCGCCTGGATCATCGCGTTGGTCTGCGCCGGCGTCTTTGGGTTCAGTATGCTCACCCACCTGCTGATCGGAGGCGGCTCATGACTCACGCTTGCCACGAAAAGCACTGGAAGCAATGGTTCAGCCCCCAGTTCATCTGTCTGATCGGTTGGATGGTCGGCTTGATACTGTTGCTCTTGCACGGCCAATACCAACTCTACATCGCGACAGATTTCTGGCCACTGCTGGCGGTTGCCATCGGTGGACTGTTCATTCTTCTCTATGCGCAGACCGCCAAAATATCTTCAAGTTCAGGTTGCGGTTGTTCTGCAAAGTCTTCGCTGGGCCGTTGGTTGTCTGTTGCCCTGTTGCTCTTGCCGGTCTGGTTGACCCTTGCTGGGCCAACCCATGAGAGTCTGAATGCCAACGCGTTCGCCAGCCGATGGCTTGCGCCTGCTTCACTAGCTTCGCTGACGCAGAACGTTGCGTCCCAACCATGGGGCCATGACGACCAGGCAACCTCAACACTGTCGTCCGTCTCTTTGCAGACCATTGTCACCGACGGCCCGGCGATGGCCGGCCGACGCATTGCGACCATCGGACGCACCTACCGAGATCCCTCGCTTCCCGACGATACTTTCCTCATCTTCCGTTTCGTGGTCGCATGTTGCGCTGCCGATGCTGTGCCCATCGCAGTGCTCGTCCAGACCAACCAGCAACCCCTGCCTGAGTCCGACCAGTGGATCAGGATTGAAGGACGAATCACCGTCAGTCAATCAGCCAACCAACCGCAGATCGCCATCATTGACGCATCCCATTCTCGCGTCAAACCACCCGACGCGCCCTACCTCACTGCGGGCTGGTAATCGCAAACTCGCTCGCCAGAAGAACCAAGGTCAGAAGCCGGGATAGACCCCACTGCTCTGGCGAGTTGCACACTGCAGTCTTGACACATATTGATAATGAATTATCATTATTAAATTAAGAAATGGGGGGAGATTTGGATTGCTGAGCCAACCGGGGGAGTAGTGGTGCAACAAGCGCAATTCAAAAGGAAGCGTCGCCATCAGCACCAGACTTACCAGTCAACGCAGCGCCATCGTGAAGGTCATTCGCGACGCCCCCGGCCCACTGCGCCCTTTGGATATCCTTGAGTTGGCGTCCCGCATGGTACCGACACTGGGGCTTGCCACGGTGTACAGGCATCTCAATCGTTTGCAGGATGATGGTGAACTGCAGGCGGTGGAACTGGGCAGCAAGGATGTGCGCTACGAGCCGACCGACCGGGGTCATCATCACCATTTTGTCTGTCGTGAGTGCGGGGAAGCGTACGACGTCCACGGATGTCTGCGCGGGATTGCGAAGCTGGCGCCGCCGGGCTTCGAGGTTGAACAGCACGAGATCACGCTTCACGGAAGATGCAGCCATTGCCGCGCGGGGCAAAATGAGGAGACCGCGCATGCTGAATGAGAGCCAGTCCCCTGGCCGCAATGTCAGTGGCGACGGTGGCAGCACAGTGCAGGTGGGAACTGGAGAAGCGCCCCGCGATGAACGTCTTCGGATCGATCCGCAGTTGATCATCGCCATGATCGGCGCGGTGATGCTGGTGTGTGCGCTTTTGGCCTATGCGTTGTTCGAAACGGCCGAGCAACCTGGGCTGTTGGCGATGCTGGCGGCGATCTTGCTCGGTATCCCGGTCATATTCAGCACCATCCGTGGCCTGTTTCGTTCCAGAACGGATGGGCCGGTCCATACCGAAGAACTGGTGATGCTGGCGTTCTGCGCATCTTTCGCGACCTCACGCTATGTGGAAGCGGCGTCCATCGCCCTGTTCATGTTTGTCGCTTCACTCATCGTCAATCGAACTGCAGCCGGCGCGCGGCAGACCATCGAGTCATTGATCCGAGTATCACCCAAGCGTGCGACACGGCTGAAAGATGAGGTCGAGGAAGAAATCGCAGCGACACAACTGCAGATTGGCGATACGGTACTTGTGCGTCCGGGCGATCAGGTTCCCTGCGATGGTCGGGTGCTTTCCGGCTTCAGTTCGCTGGATGAGAAGTACATCACCGGCGAATCTCACCCCGTTGACAAGACCGAATCAGACCAGGTCTTCGCCGGCAGCATCAATCTGACGGGTCTGCTGAAGATCGAGGTCGACAAGCCGCTTGCTGAGAGCACGCTGGGTAAAGTCCAGGCACTTATTCTGCATGCCGCGAATTACAAGACACCTGTCACTCAGATGTTGGACCGCTTCGCTGGGTATTACACGCCGATGGTGCTGTGTATTGCTGGTATCCTGCTGTTCTTCACACGTGACATCTCACTGGCCATTAGCCTTCTGCTGATCGCCTGTCCGATGGAGATCATCATCTCAGGTCCGGTAGCCATGGTGGCTGCGCTGACGGCCGCAGCCCGCCTGGGAATCCTGGTCAAGCGAGTCACAGACATCGAAGTCGCTCAGAAACTGACCGCAATCGTGTTCGACAAGACCGGCACACTCACCACAGGCGATCTCGCAGTGACACGGCTATATCCGGCTGAGGGAACCGACCCGGCTGACTTGTTGCGATTGGCTGCGTCGCTTGAGCAACACTCCCGTCACCCGATTGCGCGTGCCGTGGTGGCCATGTCCCAGCGCGCAAAGATCGACTTGTCCGAGGTCGAAGACTTTGAGGAAGTAACGGGTCGTGGTGTGCGTGGCACGCGTGATGGCAGCGCGGTCATGGCTGGCCGGGAAGCTTGGCTTCGGGAGTGCGGCATCTACATCCCCGCCAACCTGCTCGAGGATGCAGGTAGCATGAGTGTTCTGTTACTCGCTGAGGCAGGTCGTTGTATCGGATGGGTTGGGTTATCTGATCAGACACGCGAAGGTGCAGCAACTATCCTTCAGGAGTTGCGCGAGTTGGGCGTCCGACAGCGCATGATGGTCACCGGTGACCGCCAAGGCCCAGCCGAACAGATCGCCGATTCACTTGATCTGTCCGGGATGGTGGCCGAGGCACTGCCGGGCGACAAGCTCGACATCGTGCAGCAGTTGAAGCAGCGTGGTCACACCGTCGCCGTCATTGGCGATGGCGTCAACGACGGCCCAGCGCTCGCGGCTGCCGATTTATCCATCGCCATGGGCGCAGCCGGTTCAGACGTGGCCATCAACGCCGCCTCCATCGCTTTGATGAACAGTCAACTCAATCGGCTGCCGTTCCTTGTTCGCCTGTCTCGGGCCACTACCCGTGTGATTCGACAGAACATCACCTTCGTCATGTTCTACATCCTCACCATGATCGTGCTGCTGGGCCTCGGCTACATCACGCCGCTGGTGGCCGCCCTCGCGCACGGCGTGAGTTCCATCGTGGTGGTCTTCAACTCAGCCCGACTGATCCGTCAAGGTGAGAACCTGCCACTGCTTGAAGATATGGAACGGAATCGATCAGCCCGAACCAAGAAACGCACTCAGGGCACACAGCCGATGCCAGCTGTTGACTCTGACCCAGTCATTGGACGTATCGCGGGGTGAGTACTTATGCAAAACGAGCGATACGAAAGGCCGCATTCAATGCACGAAACGAAACTACCCGTCACCGTCTTGTCCGGTTTTCTCGGAGCCGGCAAAACGACCTTGCTCAACCACGTTCTGAACAACCGTGAGGGCCTGCGCGTTGCGGTGATTGTCAACGACATGTCCGAAGTCAACATCGACGCATCGCTGGTTCGCGATGGTGGTGCGGAACTGTCGCGCACCGAAGAGAAGATGGTCGAAATGACCAACGGCTGCATCTGCTGCACGCTTCGGGAAGACCTGATGGTCGAAGTCAATCGGCTGGCACAGGAAGGTCGGTTTGATCACCTGTTGATCGAGGCGACGGGAATTGCCGAACCGATGCCGGTCGCCGCGACGTTCTCGTTCCGAGATGAAGACGGTCGATCGCTCAGTGACATTGCCGCCATCGACACGATGGTCACGGTGGTCGATGCCGCGAACTTCCTGCGCGACTTCGACAGCCGCCAGGACCTGCGCGATCGGGACCTTGGCATGAGCGAAGAAGACGAACGCACCATTGTCGATCTGCTGACCGATCAGATCGAATTTGCCAACGTGATTGTCATCAACAAGTGTGACCTGGTCGAGACCAAAGAGATCGAACGACTGGAGGGCATCCTCCATCACATGAATCCCGATGCCCGACTGATTCGCACGCAGCGCGGTCAGATGGAGATGTCCGAGGTGGTCGGCACGGGGCTTTACGATGAAGAGAAGGCCTCGCTGATGCCCGGTTGGATCAAGGAACTCAACGGCGAGCACATCCCCGAGACGGAGGAATACGGCATCGGCAGTTTCGTTTACCGCCGTCGCAAACCTTTTCACCCCAAGCGGCTGATGGACGCCATAGAATCTGGCATGAATGGCGTGATCCGCTCCAAGGGTTACCTTTGGGTCGCCTCTCGGCCCCACTATTGCGGCGTGTGGTCGCAAGCCGGCTCGTCGCTGCAGATCGATCGGGCTGGGTACTGGTTTGCGGCGATTGGCAAAGACAACTGGCCGCAAGACCCGGAGACGCGCGAGTGGATCGATGAAATCTGGGACGACGAAGTCGGCGACTGTCGCCAGGAGATCGTGTTCATCGGTGTTGAGATGGACCGCGAAGCACTGGAAGCCAAGCTCGACGCGGCGCTGGTCACCAGCGAAGAAATCGCGCTTGGCCCAGAGCAGTGGCAGACATTTGAAGACCCACTGCCGAGTTGGGAACCCCAGGTTACGCAGTAGATGCACGCCAGCTAACGCGCAACGTACTCACCGCTCACGATCATGCCACTGGCAAAGGGAGTCACCCATGCTTAAGTCACTCACCACCGTCGCCGTTGTTCTCGCCGTTATCGCAGCCGGCATCACGATCCTTAATCAGTCTGTCTCAAGCACGCATGCACACTGCCAGGTGCCTTGCGGCATCTTTGATGAGAATGCTCGCATCAAGGCGTTGTATGAAGATGCAACGACGATCGACAAAGCGATGAAACTGATGAACGAACTCGCGGGCAAGAAGGACGCGCAAAGTCAGCAGCAATTCGTGCGCTGGACGATCGCCAAGGAAGAACATGCATCGCGCATCATGAGCGTGACAAGCGAGTACTTCCTTGCCCAGAAGCTCAAGCCTGTCGCCAAGGGCGCTGAAGGTTACGACGCCTACCTGGACAAGCTTGCGCTGCACCATGAAGTGATGATCGCGGCGATGAAGACCAAGCAGACCACCGATGCCGCCGCCGTCACCCGGCTCCGCAACGCGATTCATGGTATCAAACACGTTTGGAGTAAGTCGCACAAGCATTGATGCCAAGCAAGAAAGTGGAACACTCTAATGCGGCCGACGGTGACACCCTTAGTCCAAACTGATGCTTTGGTTGAACAGCGATCTCAGACGCCCTGCACCTGCGTTTCGGGGTGCGACTGCCACGACCATTATCACGACAATACGGACAAGCACGACCACAAGAACCAGCGATTCCCCTGGTTGTCTTCGCGCCTGGGTCGGGCAACCTCCAAGGGTGTGGGGTGGGGCCTGATCTCCACCATCATCTTCACCCCCTGCCCGTGCTGTGGCGGGGTGCTCCTGGCCTGCCTGCGGGGTTTGCTCTCGGCCGCCATCGGACTGATCGTGGGCATCGTCGCTTACAAACGCCGACCCGCCACCGACACGCAGAATGAATCCACCGTTTCATCGGACGTAGCCTTGGAGCAGAAGTGATGCCGATTTATGTGTATGAAGTCGTGTTGGACGATGACGAACCCGGCCAATTGTTCGAGGTGATGCAGAAGATGTCCGATGAGCCGCTGACGAAGCATCCCACAACGGGTCAGCCGGTGCGTCGGTTGATTCAGCCACCTCATATCGCGGGGCAGTATTCCGAATCGGGAACCAAGCAACTGCTGTCCGACAAGAATCTCGAAGCGCACGGCCTGACCAAGTACGTCAAGGCGGGCGACGGTTACTACGAAAAACGAACAGGTAAAGGACCAGACGTGATCAGCGCGGGCGACGAATGATGATCGACCGCAACAACGACACGTTCAGTCGTTGACAGAACAAGGAGAACTGACAAATGAGTAATTCAACATTTTCAGAAAGACAAAGCGTCGAGCAGGTCGAAGAAGGCTCCGATCTGGCACCCAAGTTCGATGAGCATGGACTGATCCCCGTGGTCACGACGGACTTCACGTCCGGCGAAGTGCTCATGCACGCCTACATGAACGCCGAGGCGCTCACGCAAACGATCAAACTGGGCGAAGCTGTATATTGGAGTCGGAGTCGAAAGGTTCTTTGGCACAAGGGCGCTACCAGCGGCCTGGTGCAGCGCGTTAAGGAGATGCGCATCGATGACGATCAGGACTGCATCTGGCTGCGCGTGGACGTCCAGGGCGGGGCCAGTTGCCACGTCGGATACCGCTCATGCTTCTACCGGGCCGTTCCGTTTGGCGACCAGGCTGGCCAACCGCTGGGATTTACGGAGCAGGAAAAGACTTTCGATCCAAAGAAGGTCTATGGTGATGCTCCCAACCCCACCCAGCTCTAACTCACTATGATCGAGCCGCAGCATCATGATGAAAACGCCGACCATTCCCTGCCACATCGTCTCCGGCCCGTTGGGTGTCGGTAAGACATCCGCGATTCTCAACTACCTTCGCCACCACGCATCGAGCCAACGTGTCGGCGTGCTGGTCAATGACTTTGGTCCCATTGGTCTCGACAGCACGATGCTTCAGGCCGAGTCTCCGTCAACCAAAGTGCTCAATATCCCCGGCGGTTGCATCTGCTGCACCATGCTGGCGGAGCTGCCCCAGTGTATCGATCGCATCCTCTCAGAACAGACGCTGGATCGACTGATCATTGAACCCAGTGGCATGGCGTCACCGGCGCAGGTGATTGACCTGTTAGAGCAATATCAAGAGAAACTCGGAATCCGCCTGCAGCCCACCATTGTGATCCTGAGCGCGTCCCAATTTGATGCCAAAACGTACGAGCGCGTTCTTTACTTCAACGTGTTCTGCGAGGCCGCCGATATCCTGGTCTTCAATCGATGTGATCAAGTCAGCGATGCGAAGATCAAAGCAGCCCAGGAATGGGGCGAGAATCTCGACCCGCCGAAGCTGCGTGTGCTCACCACATCCCACGGGAAACTGCCTTCGGAAATCTTTGATCTATCCGTCGACCCGCCGCAGACGCCTGAACCGGTTGCGCACGATCATCACCATCACAACCACGAACATGATGGTGATCATGATCATCATCACGATCATGATCACGCCCACGATCCGACGGTGCACCCAGGGGGGTTCATACTTGACCCCGGGCGAAGCTTCGATGAAGAGGTTCTGATGATCAACCTGATGCGCATCTGTCATCAGGGCATCGCGGACAATCAGGTGCTTCGGCTCAAGGGTGTGTTTCATACCGATGCCGGCTGGCAGTCTATCGAGATCGCCAACCGCGCTGTGTCGTTCCGCCCCTCAGCCCACCGTCGCGATAACCGCATGGAATGGCTCACACAACCCGGCATTGTGGATCAGTCGCAAATGCTCACAGAAATCGATCGCCCACTGAACCTGTAGAAGATTGCCCAATCACTGAACGTCAATTGCGGTGTATTCTCCCGCATACATCGATGAGTCTCTGTCTGATTTCCCTGTTTCTGGCCAACTAACAGTGATATCGCCGCGTTTTCAGGGAAGATGTGAATTTGGGCGGTAAGTCACCGTTGGTTAACTGTGGAATTGCAGGTACTTACGGCGGCTGAGGCTTGAATTCCCTACTCGACATAACAGGGAACTAGCAGGGAATGGGGTGGTGTCGATCTGCGCTTTTGTGTCCCCGAGGCGCCAACAATATGGAACACCCCTAAACGAAGGCCAGATTTAAGCCGTGTTCGTAGCGCGGCCACCACCACGCTCATGCCCCCGGCCAGGCCCGCTAAGCACCCCGCCTTTCACCTGTCAATTCCCTGCTCGTTCCCTGTTACGTGCGGTAGGGAATTCGAAAGTGAGCCGCCGTAAGTCCCGCCGTTTCAGCCAGTAACCGCAGGCGACCAACCGCCTAAACCCCCATCTTCCCTGCGAAAAGAGAAAAATCCCTGTTTATTGAGCAAAAACAGAGAGTCCGTACGGAGACTGCTTGATGTATGGAGGAGAACACACCGCGTCAAGACACCGATCAAGGCACCGAACGCCAACGCCTTTGCCGAATCGCGGATCGCGACACTCAAGAAGGAGTGCCTCGGGTGGTTCGTGTGCTTTAGTCTCAAGCACTTGGATTACATCGTGCAGACATTCGTTGGCTATTACAACCAGCACCGGCCGAATCAGTCCAAGGGCAACCGGGTACTACAGTTTCCTGACGAATCTTGTCTACAGCCTGCCAATAACCCCCCACTGCTTGGGCCGGTTGTCTGCACCCAATCTCTCGGGGATTGTTGAAGCACGACCGACACGCTGCTCATTCGAGTCCTTCTTATCCTGCTCCACAATTCTGGACACTCCGGCCTGATAAGCCCTCCAGCAGGGCGGTTTGGGCTGATCGCAACAAACGAAAACAAGGCTGAACCCAGTTTGTCTATCCTTAAATATCTGACATAAAATAACTTACGGCAAAACTTGCATTCGGTTCCCGGGCGCATTCGGCGATGCGGCCCGTAGGCTTCCTAAGACCCTTTGTTACTAAAAAAGGATCATTAATTTTACTTTAACTTTTTGGGTGTATGCTTCCGTTGGGCCTCTTCGCACCCATTAGCGATTCACTAAACAGCCCAGTCGATTATTCTCCAAATTAACCGAGCTTTATATTGAAGTACCCCGCAATACGTTGTGTCATGCTGCTATCGCTGATCGTTGCCCCGGTAGCATCCGCTGCTGATGTGACATGGCAAGGCGATATCAGCACATCTTGGGGCGTCCCAGCCAACTGGGATGGCAGTGCCCTCCCGACCCCCGCGGACACTGCTGTCTTCGACAGCTCGGCCACCAGGTTCAATGTCACGCTTGGTGGACTTGGTCAAGTCATTGGTGGCGTACAGGTCAGCAATAACAACGGCCAAACCTACCTGATCCAAAATGGCACTCTCATCAACAGCGGCAACTTCAACGCCACCGGCGTAAATGGTCGACTCGACATCGGTTCCAACGTGCTCTGGATTCAGTCGAACAGTGCCAATTGGAATTTCGGCAACAGCGGGCTCGATACGTTTTTTGCGGGCAACCTAGTGGGCGCTGCTGGCATCGATCTCAACGTCAACGGGAACATCCGCTTCTCAAATGCGAACACGTATGCGGGCACGTACTTCATCAACAGTGGGACCACTTCGCTGGAAAACGGCAATACGAATGCCTTCCAGAATGCCCTCGTCAACATCAACGTGAACAATGGCCTCAACATTCGCGATACCGACGCGAATATTGGTGCCCTGGAAGGGACAGGCAATTTCGATATTGGCTCCCGCACCGTCACCGTGGGAAGCCGAAACACCGAAACCGAGTTCTCCGGAGACATTTCCGGCACGGGGAACTTGGTGAAGGTCGGCAACGCCAGCTGGACGCTCTCCGGCAACAACTCGTTCACCGGTTCCGTAACCGTGGACGACGGCAGGCTACGGATCGGCAGTGACAACGCGCTGCTCAATAACACGGTGATTGTCAACGCCAACGGCGCAAACGAAGGGCTTGGCCTGTTGGGTGAGGCCCGCACCATTGGGGGCTTGGCGGGAACCGGGACGATCAACATCAGCCCCAACCTCGCGATCGGTGCGAACGACGCGAACACCTTGTGGGCTGGGACAATCTCTGGCAATACGCAGATCGAAAAGGTCGGCACTGGGACGCTCACCTTCACAAGCGAAAACACCTACACCGGTGGCACCAAGCTCACAGGCGGCGAACTCGCTATCACGGGTGCGAACCGACTTGGTGACAATAGTGGCAATGTGACGTTCAATGGCGGTCAACTAGGCGTTAGTGTCAGTCACGCCACGACGCGCGATTTCGACTTCGACAGCAACACGGCAACGGGTTCCATCCGTGTGAGTGGCGGTCACACGTTCGTTTATGGCGGTTCCATCACCGGCGACTTGGACAACGTGCTGACCAAGGTCGGCAATGGCACCATGTTCGTGACGGAGAATTCGAATCAGTACCGTGGCACGATCTCTGTCGGAGCAGGCACCCTTCGACTCTCTAATGGGGCGGAGTTTGCGAACGCAACGCTCGATCTCCAGATCGACAATGGATTCGAAGCCGCCATCGCCTCCGGGGATCTCCGCTTTGGGGGACTATCCGGCACTGGCAATTTGGATATCGGATCCAAGGACCTGACCTTGGCCACTTCGACTGACCGCGAGTACAGCGGGGTGCTCTCCGGTACGGGCGATTTGACCAAGCTGGGCAACTTCTTCCAGACACTCTCCGGTGCCAACACGTTTACCGGTGATACCATCATTGCCGGTGGCACGATCCGGCTCGGTCATGCAAGCGCCCTGCAAAATAGCGCAGTCAGTATCAACACGGATAACGGGCTCGATGTCAACGGCTTCGATGCCCTCCTGGGCGCACTCGAAGGCAGTGGCAATCTCAACCTTGGCTCAGCAAAGATTCGTGCCGGCCAAAACGACGACACCACCACCTTTAGCGGCCAGATCACGGGGACCGCGAACAGCCAAATCCACAAGCAAGGCACCGGCACGATGACGCTCACGAATGGCAGCAACGCCTTCGGAAGCGTGCGGGTTAGCGATGGCGAACTTGTGATCCAAGATGACCTCGCACTTTCGTCGATCAATCAAGCCCTCGGCCAAAGTGCGATCTTTGTCAATGGCGGCGATCTGACGATCGAGAATGGCGCGGTCGTCAGCTTTCCCACGATGACCGCAATCGCCAACATCGAGAATGGCACGATCACCATTGATGGTGCTGGCACCGAACTGACTGGTCGACGCTTCGACATGACGCAAACCCAGATCAACGGTAACGCCACGTTAAACATCACCAACGACGGGCTCTTGAACATCAATCAGGTGGTGACCATTGGGTTCGACGGGACATCGGTTGCCAACGTGAGTTCGGGCGGCGACATCGTCACCAACAACTTGAACGTAGGTGGCACCGCCACCTCCGATGGCGAATTGACGGTGGCTGGGGCAGGCTCGACCTTCCAAGTCGGCAATCTCAACATTGGAGGGATCAACGGTTCGCAAGCTGGTGGGATGGGCCAAGCGACGCTCCGGAACGGCGCGGCGGGAACGGTGACCGGAGACACCGTTTTCTTCTCGGAACAGGCATTCCTCGCCATCAGCCATGCGACCCTCTCCACAAACGTCCTTCGGGAAGGTCTTGGCGTCACCGGCGTCATCACGCTGAACGATCCACTTGGCGGTGGATCGGCCCTCACCGTTGGCACGAACAATGGCTCGTCGGTCTATAACGGCGTGATTCATGACTCCGGGCTTGGTACTGGCGGCGGCGGCATCACGAAGGTCGGCACAGGAACACTCACGCTCAACAGCGCGAACACGTTTAGCGGCCCCACACAAATCAATGGTGGCTCGGTCATCCTGGGCAACTCCCATGCCCTGCAGACCACAACCGTGAACATCAACGTCGACAACGGGCTCAACATCAACGGGCTGGACGCGACCCTTGGTGGGTTGGCCGGCAACGAGATCTTCAACGTGGGATCCCAAGACATCACCGTCGGCAGTAACAGCGAGTCGACCACCTTCAACGGCCACCTGGACAGTACCTTGGGAAGCCGACTGCGCAAGGTGGGTGTCGGCACCCTGACACTAGGCGTCGAAGGCGGCGGGATCGACACCCTGTGGATCACCCGAGGGGATGTGGTCGTCAACGCGAACCTCGCCCTCAACTCGACCAACAATACCGTGGATAGTCAGGGCCCCTTCCTCCTCGACGGTGGTGACCTGACCATCAACAGTGGAGCGGTCGTCACGGGAATGTCCAGTGGCGAAGCGCATCTCCGAGACGGCACGCTCACCGTGGACGGCGCGGGATCCGAACTCACTGGAATCGGGCGCATCGAGATGTCCGCGCAGAACACGGGTAACGATTCGACCTTGGTGATCTCGAACGAGGGGCTCGTCAATCTCGCCGACTCGCTGGTTGTCGGCTCGAGAGGTTCCGGGCAGCTGAACATCGAGAGCGGGGGCGACTTGGTCACGGCGAGTTCGCTTTCGTTTGGCGGCGAAACGAACTCGTCCGGCACAGCGGTCGTGACGGGCGCGGGCTCGACCATAGAGGCCCGACGTCTGAGTCTCGGTGGCCTTGCCGTCAATATCCGAGGTGGCACAGGAAGCCTGACGATCGAAGACGGCGCCTCGGTCACCGTCTCCGAAACTCTCAGCGTCTTATCCGAACTGACGGAGGTGACTGTCGATCAAGCGTCACTCACCGTTGGCGCGATTACTGGGGATTCCGCCTCCATCATGCTCTCCGATCCACTGAGTGGGGGGCCGGCACTCACCATCGGGGCGGATGGGTTTACTGCTTTGATTAACAGTGTCTTCTCGGATGCCGGCAGCGGACCGGGTAGCATCACAAAAGTCGGCAACAGCGGACTCACACTCAACAGTGCCAACACCTTCACCGGCGACACGAACATTAACGAAGGAGCTTTCGCCCTCGGCAACGAACTCGCGTTGCAAAACAGCACCGTGCACATCAACACCGACAATGGGCTCAGGATCAACGGGCTCGATGCAACCATCGGCGCTCTGGCGGGGAGCGGCGCTCTCGACATTGCTTCCCACACGCTCACCGTCGGTACGAACAATGCGTCGACCGTGTACAGCGGCTTGCTCATGGGTACCACCGATGGGCGAATCCTGAAAGAGGGAACCGGTACGCTGACACTATCCGGGGCAGGCAGTAGCTTCGGTCGGCTCCGTGCGCTGGATGGTGCGGTCCGTGTGACGGAAGATCTGACCCTCACAAGCGAGAGTAACGACCCGCTTTCAGACTCCGCGATCTTCGTCAATGGAGCAGACCTTTCCATCGAGAACGGTGCCACTGTGGCGTTCCCGACCACCGGCAGCGGCTATGCCGTCTACCGCAATGGCGAATTGTCAATCAGCGGCACCGGCTCGCAACTGATCGGTCGGCGACTCGACACATCGCTGAACTCCCGCTTTGACGTCTCTTTTGTGACCCTCGCGGATGGCGGTAACCTCACGACCTCGGGACGTATCATCATCGCTGCCCGAGGCACCTCCGATTTGCTGGTTGAATCCGGCAGCTCGGTAAATGCCGCCAATCTCGGAGT
>JANQFT010000107.1 GCA_028277685.1 Phycisphaeraceae bacterium | reverse complement strand
GCAAACGGAACCACTACCTTCAAACAATGCAATTTGACATTTACTTGCAAATACTTCTTTCTTGAGCTACATTACTGACCTGCAGTTGTGTGAAACAGGAGCAAGGAGAAAGCACATGTTCATGCGTCAGGTGGTTTTCTATGCTGTGGCGGTTGTGGTCTGCATGTTAGTCAATGTTGCGGGTGGTAAGGTGATCGGGACCACAGGCGGCCTGATCCAATCGTCGCTTGCTTCGGGTGACAACCTCAACGAGGGATCCAGCGAAAACGCGCTCATTCAGGCGATGGACGAGCAGGTCGGCTTCGTGCTTGCCTCATCGATGAAAGTCGACCGCAACCAGGCGACGCTGCAAAGTGGTGGCCTGCCCGGCCCCATTCTGCCGGGTTATGATATTCCGTTACCCGCGTCGGCGACCGCCGAATTCCTCAGCCCCGGCACTTACGACACAACCATCCTGCGCTTCGACCCCCCCGGCACCAATGTCACGGCGGCAGATACCACTTTCGTCTTTGATGGGGACATTGTCGCCGTTCAGCACAGCCGTGATCGCCTCAACCTCGGCACGGCAACCTTCGGTGTGGCGGGCGTGACCTACCCCGACACCCAGATGGGGCCCAACAGTTTCATCCAACTGCTCACGCCGAATACGATCAAATTGACGGACTGGCATACGAACACAAACATCGATTACATTCGCGTGATTACAAATACCATTCCCGAACCGTCCAGCCTGTTGCTTCTTGGTTTGGGCTGCCTCGGGATAAGGTGCAAGCAGCGCTCCAGCACGTAACTTGTCGGTCCGAACGACGGTCGGGTGCCACATAGCAGTCCATAGGGTGCTATGTGCTGCTGCCGCAACGCTGGGGTATCACAGCCGATCCGGGCAAACGTTCACACAAAAGAAACAGAACCACCTGTTTCGCGTGCATAGCGTGATAACTGTGGGTAACGTGAAAGGAGAAAGTGATACCATGGCAATCAGGTTGTTTGGATACGCGATCGCGCTGATGGCGGTGTTTTTGTTGACCCCGGCCACGTTAGCAGGGATCACCGTTCTGGAACGCAGCAGCTTCGCTTCGGTCCGCACGTTTGCCGGCTCAAACGGTGCGACTTCCGAAGAGAGCGCCCAGGACAGCACCGATGTACTGATTGGTGGGTTTAACCTGGGCGAGAATGTCGACGCCGATGTCGATCTGGATGACCAGTTTTCGCAGGGCATTGCGGAAGCTCAGGGTTCTCTCAATGTGACGGACAACGTGGGGTTCGGCGGCTCGACGCTGGTGATCACTGCAAACCGTTCAAGTTCAATCTTCGCGCAGGTGCTGTTGAATCCGGCATCCTCGGCGGCGTCCGCAACGTATAACCTGACGGTCCGTTTTCGCGTCGAAGGCGAAGATGCAAACTACGCCATCACGGGCGCATTCGATCCCGGCAACGATGGCAACACCATCTTCAACACGCGCTCGGTAAGACTGACGCGACCTGGCACAGGCATCAACCTGTTCAACTACCGCACAGCCGGCCCGCTCGATCAAACAGGTGTATTGCGCGACGGCCTGCAGTATGAGTTGATCGTTCGCATGGCGGATGACTTTCTGATCGGCGCCGGCGCGGGCGCCGATAGTAGTTCGCTCAATCTGAATTTCACGGTAACGCCCATCCCCGAACCGACCACGGCCGCCCTGCTGCTTGGCTGTGCAGGCTTGGCGACGATACGGCGCCGCCGAAACCCCCGGCAAAATTGATACGCGCTGAAGCCCAGGTGCAGGGTGCCACGGCTTGTTCGCAAGCCGTGCTTATCCCCAAAACCTAAACACCGCTTGCCGCAGACGGTCAAGCGGTGGAACCCCGCCTTTTGCCTTCTGCTTAAACCTTACGCCTTCTCAGCATCATCACGCCACCGATACCCAGCAGCATCAACGTGGCAGGTTCAGGGATGACTTCGCCAGCGACGACATAAGTCGAAGCGTGGTTGATGTTGGTCCACACCCGCACAGTGTCGCCGACGATGTGGACGCCGAAATCACCTAACGTGGTCGTTGGTGCCGGCGAGTGACCAGGTGTTGGTGACTTCATCCAGCAGAAACATGCGCAGCGTCTCAGCAACCAAGTCCTGTGGGTCGAGTTGCGGGCGTTCGTATTCCACGATGATGGTGACCGAATCGCGGCCGGTATCGGGGGTGATGTTGTTCAATTCGAGCGTATCGCCACCGAGGCTGGGGTCGCGGCTGGCCACCTTTAATTCATTGCCCTGTCCATCGGTGGGGTTGGGCATGCTGCCCGACTGGGCACCGGGACCACCGGGAACATTCTTACGCGCGCCGGCGGCATCTCATCAACATCAGCGCGAGCAAACTGAACGTCATCGGTTCAGGAATGATGATGGGGGTCATGTTCACTTGCACGCTATTGGGTTGGCCGGTCAGGCCAGTCACGTTTTTGAAGGTGAGACCCACAGCGAAGGCGGTGTCGTCCAGCGGATCGAGGGCGAGCGATTCGTCGATGCCTTCGATACGGATGCGGGTGAAACCATCATCATTAAGGAATTCATCTTCTTCATTCAGGTACGTGCCAAGGTCTTCCCATTCGGTGCCGTTCCAGACGGAGATTTCAAAGCCGTCAGCATCGAACGGTTGTTCGGGCAGTTCGAAAGTTTCGATGTCTGCGCCGATGATTTCCAGTTCGTAACCGATGGCGATGGGTGGATCGAACCAAAGGGGAATCTCGAAGCCCACGCCGGTGTCTTCATCGAGGTGACCGATGAGGACGAACGGATCGCCGGGGTTGGTGGGCGGAGTGATGGCGGTGATGGGATTATCCTGGCTGGTGCCCACTTCGCTGAACATGTTCATGTTCAGCGAGAGCGTACCAAGTGCGTGGGCGTTGGCGAACAGGCCGGCATCAGGCGTGGGGATGTCGACGATGTTGCCGAACGTGCCGATCTGGCTGATCAGGTCATAACTGATACCGATGGTATCGCCGATTTGCGCGGTGAAGCTGGTGGCCAGGTCGTTGCCATCACCGGGGGTATAGGTGCCAAGGTCAACGCTGGTGCCGTTGAGGGTGATGTCAAGGTCGAGTTCGGTGTTGAGCAGCATACCATTGGTAGTCGAGCCGTTGGCCACGTTGGTGGTGGGGAACGAAGGCCCGCCGTAGCGCGTGTCGGTGGAATAATTGATGCCAAGTTGCACTTCCACCTCATCACCAATCTTCTCACCACCGGTGGCGGCAATACGGAAGTAGCGATAGTCATCACTGTTGGCGGGGTTGTCGGTCGACATGTTGACGTAAGCAGGTGCGGTAGGGTTGCTGCCGGATTCAGACAGTCGCACATCGAACGCCGTGGCTTGGTTACCGCCGTAGATGCCGACAAAGGTGTGCGCGTTCAGGTTGATGGTGGAACTGTTGCCGATGAATTCCGGCTCGGGTTCACCTTCACCTTCGTCTTCACTAAACGCCTCAAACTCACCGCCGCCGAAGTCGAACTGGGCGAATGTTTCGACATGGACGTTGGTGGTGCCGGTGAAGCGCAGGTGGGTGTTCTGTGAGTGGCTTTCGGTGAACGCGGCGTTGATGTTGATCTGCGTATCAAAGCCTTGCAGAGCTTCCGGGTCGGTGGCGGTGTAGCTGTTGCTGCTGGTGCCGGAGCCATCACCGTTGCCGGGAACGTAGTCGACGGTTTGAATCTGCCCGGACCGATCGTGCACGAAGTGCCCGGGGTTGGTGGCCATATCAACGAAAGCCGACGCCGAAGCCACGGCGGTGGCAGCCAGGACGATCAGCTCAGCCTGTAAGGTCATGCGAGTCATGTTTTGCTCCCAACAATCGAGAAAGTGATGTCAGATTCGCGCGTGCGAATCCTCAGCAGCCTCGTCCATGGAGGCGAACTAATCAGCTCTCTCACTTGTGGGAAGCGACTCGAATATGGAGAGGTTCACAACCCCCTCGTCCCCTGTCGTCGCTCTCGCAACAAAGAGAGCCTACGAAATCACCCGAGTCAAATGTTTACTGCAACAAGGTTGCGAAAAAAATCATACAGAATCGCCATCGATCGTGGCTCATTTTGAATTTGAACCAGCCGCGACTGCGAAGGAGCGATCATCGGACCACAGGAAATGCCGTCTTCTTCGTGCGGTTGAGCCGACCGCTATCTCACAGTCGCAGTTCGTGGAGACCAGTCGGTTCAAACTGGCCCACTACCCAGTTATCGAGGGCGCGGGTTGAGTCCATAGGCGGGCTGTCTACAATCTCAGGATGGAGTTTTCCGCCATGCTGCATGATCGTCCCCGCACGTACATGGATAACGCTGCGACCAGCTTCCCCAAGCCGCCGGAAGTACTGGATGCGATGGTTCGCTACGCGAATGAGCTTGGGGCATCACCGGGGCGAGGCGCGTATGCCGAATCGCGCGAGTCAGGGCGACTGCTCGAGCAGTGCCGGGAACGAATCAACACGCTGATCAACGGGGAAGATGCCAACCACGTGATTTTCACGCTGAACTGCAGCGATGCGCTCAACCTGGCGATCAAAGGCATCCCCCGGAAGTTCATGCAGAAGCACAACGGCAGATGCCACTTCATTACCACGGAACTCGATCATAATTCGATCCTGCGTCCGTACCACGCGCTGTGCGAAGACAGCCACATCACGCAGACGCGGGTGCCGGTGGATGCGGTGACGGGTTTGGTCGACCCCGATGACATCCGCAAAGCGATCACACCGGAGACGTGTTTGATCGCGCTGCTGCATGCGTCGAATGTGACGGGCACGATGCAGGACATCAGGGCGATCGGGCAGATCGCGCGCGAGCATGAGGTGTTGTTCTGCGTGGACGCGGCACAATCGTTGGGGCATTACCCCATCGACGTGTGCGCGATGAACATCGACCTGCTGGCTGCGCCGGGACACAAGGGTTTGCTTGGCCCACTGGGTACGGGGCTGCTTTATATTCGACCCGGCGTCGAACAACAGATGACGACCATTCGCGAAGGCGGCACCGGTTCGGTCAGTGAACTGGATGTGCAGCCGGATTTCATGCCCGATCGTTTTGAACCTGGTTCACACAACACGATCGGTCTGATCGGCTTGAGCGAGGGCGTGCAGTACGTACTCGACCGCGGGACAGAAGCCCTCTGGTCGCACGAACAGGCGATGATCAAAACCATGATCGAATCGCTGACGGAATGGGGCGAGATGCCGGGCTTCGCCATGTATGGCCCCCCCACCGTGAAAAATCGTTGCGGTGTGTTCAGCGTGCGCATCGAAGGTGTTGGCCCCAATGAACTGGCCGATCAACTTGAGCGACAGTATGGCATTCTCACGCGACCCGGCCTGCACTGCGCACCGGGGGCGCACGCCACCATCGGCAGCACCGAATTCGGTGGTACCACACGTTTGAGTTTCGGCCCATTCCTGCACGTGCAGGATGTGAAATACGCAGCCGATGCGCTGGGACAAATCTGTCACCAACGGGCGGAGGCAACGGTTGGCCGATAGATGGAACCGCAGAGACCACAGAGAGTTCTTTCAGGAAGAACAATACCTGTTGAATTTCACCTCTGCGATTTCCGCAAGCTCCAAGCTCTGGGGTAAAATTTCTTTGCCGGCCGATGAACTTCATTCAGGGGGTCAACATGTCTCACACGATTCGTAGTCTGATCATCCTGCTGGGTCTGTTGTGCGCAATTGCTCAGGCACAACACAAAAGTGCCAGGAAATACGAAAAGGAAATCGAGCGTATCCGCGAGCGCATGGCCGAGATTGAACAGGAAGATCGCGACCTTGCCCTGAAACTCAACACGCTGAAAAGCACGTTGACCAGCAACGAACTGGCGGTAAGCAGTGCGATCGGCGATGAGGAAGACGCAAAACGTGAACTCGCTGCCGCACAAGCACAACTGAAACAACTGACCATAGCGAACGAGAAAGCCATCACGCAACTGGAGGCATACATCGCGCGTCGTCGTGCAGAACACAGCAAGACACCAGCCATGGCTCCGTTGCTTGCTGAACTGGCGACCAGAGAACAACGTATGAAGGTTCAGCAGGCGGCCGCACTGGCGCCGTTGGCACAGGATGCGGTCTATCAGCAGGCGGTAGCCGACCGAGACCAGGCGAAACAGCGCATCGAAAAACTCAGAAAATCACGTGGCCCGGTACAGGCAGCCATCATGAAATCCACCCGTACGATGATGGACGCTGACACCCTGATCAACAGTAAACGGAAAACGCTGCTTGATCGTCACCGGGGCATGCAACAGGCGCTGGCGGCGCGCGATGCGCAGCAGGCGAAGGCCGATGCTGCATGGAAGACATTCGATCAAACACTCACCAAAGAATCTGGGCATATCTCGGCGAAGAATCGCGCCAACCAGGCTGCGAAACAACTCAAGCTCTGTCGCACCAAGCGTGTTCCTGCGGCTGCGAAATCACTCAGCACCGCCACGAAGATGCTTGCCAAGTTCCGGTTGGATGTACGAAAGAATCAGCGGCAAATCAAACAGGTGGAAGCCGAACGTAAGAAACTGGCCGCGGAGCTGAAGGACAAGGAAGATGACCTGGACGACGCCCGGGACGACCTGAAAGATGCCCGCAAGGGCAAATAGCTTTTCGCATGATTAACCCATTTGCTCTGAACTGAGCACGCATCAGCACGTCAGAAAAATCATGTGTATTGTCGTGCGAAAACACATGCGCCTCCTCGTGATCGCCATACTTGCGATGGGCTGCTTCATATCACCTGTCCACTCGTCCGAAACCCGCCCACGCAACACGCTGAAACTGCTGGAAGAAAAGATTCAGGATGTGCTGGAAGCCGACAAAGTGTTGGAAACAAATCTGCTGAAGATTCAACAGCAGATCACGGAAGCGAGCAGCATGCTCGCGTCGGCGGAACGGAGGATCAAAGAAGCACACCAAGCGGTGTCCGAAGCACGCGTTGAATTCAACAAGGCGCAGAAATCACTTAAGAGCGCAATCGATCGACGAGATACCCTCCTGGCCAAACACAAAGCTGCCCACGCGAAAACGCCCGAGATGCACAAACGTCTTGAAGCCCAGATTGCGGCGGGGAAACAACTGGCCAAGGCGGAAGCGGCCGCCCTCGCGCCTTTACTTCAGGATGCAGACTACCAGCAAGCACAGCGTGAGCGCGATCGCATCAAGCTACAGCTTGCCCGATTGAAGCAAGCACCGGTGACCCCGCAATCCACCATCATTGCTGCCACAGAAAAACTGCTGAAGGCTGATCGACTGATGACCAAAAAGCGGCAGGATGCATTGAACAACAGTTCGAGGGTGGTGAATTCACGCAAGCTCAAGCGCGATGTCGACGCGGATGTTGAAGCTGCCTGGAAGGAATTCGAAGCAACATTGCTGGAAGATTCTGTCTATGCCCGAGTCAATCGGCGGGTGGAGCATTGGCGGGAGAAGGCTGAAGATGCAGCCGGCAAAGACCGCGTGGCCGCGGAGCGTTCCTTGAAAACCTGGGCAGACAAAGCGCGAGAGATGCGCAACGCCCTGCGACGTGGCGATCGCATGACCAACGACCTGCAGGCCCGAAGAAAACGCCTCGACATGGAACTGAAGAACCTGGAATCACAACTGGAGAAGGCAAAAGCGAATCAGCGCCGCGCGCGATCCCGTTGAATTCCTCTCGCCTCTCAAACACGAATGCCCCACCTTCCCTGTCGGCGAGCGTCGAAAGTGGCGAGGACGACGTCGAGCGGCAGGCCAAGGTGAGGCATCGTGTGGACGGCTCATCCCCCGTCCAGCAAAGCTCCCCATCCGTTATTCGGTACCCCTCAGAATGATTCACCACAGAGGGGGATTTCTGTGTCACAGTTTACTGACTCTGTGTTCTCTGTGGTTCATTTTCTTTCGCTTCAAACGCCTTCGCGCAAAGCTTGTTTGAGTTCCTGTCGGGCAAGGCGGTAGTGGTCCGCCTCACGCAACTCGCGGCGGGTATGAGCACGACTGAGTCGCTGCTTGTGCGATTGTGCGATCGCCAGTTCAGCCATCGCTGAAATAACCGACGTGCGTTCGTAAGGATCACGAAATGCCATTGCGCTACTCCTTCAGCAGTGGTTGTGTTCGAGCCCGTTCAATCAAGATTTCACCGCAGAGACACAGAGAAGAGTTCCATGACATGGGCAATTGATGATCAGTACACCAAAATCGATGGCATCCTGGCTCAACAACTTGTTCACCGTGCCTTCCTCTGCGTCTCCGCGTCTCTGCGGTTCAACGCATCCTGCACGCCTTGGTAAGAAATGCAAAAGCCATACCCAAACATGTTAGGCCTGCGTGTGCGCCAGAACCACGTGCTGGACCGAACTGCGGTAAGTGCTTACGCTGGCTGGATGTTCGATGCAGGAACCATTTTTGTGATCGCCCTGGTGGGTCTGGCGGCAGGCACGCTGGGGGGCATGCTGGGCGTGGGGGGAAGCGTGATCATGATCCCTGCGCTCGTCCTGCTTTTTGGGCAGGATCGCCACGAAGGATTCAATCAGCATCTTTATCAGGCAGCCGCCATGCTGGTGAACGTGGCGGTGGTGTTGCCGGCGTTTTACCGACACAACAAAGCCGGGGCCGTGACGTTCCGCGCGCTGAAGTGGATGATGCCCGTCGCATTGGTGTTCGTGCTGGTCGGTGTGTGGTTCAGCAACGCGTCCATCTTCCGGGGGTCGGATGGCGCGGTCTGGCTCGGTCGCGTGCTGGCGATCTTCCTGGTGTACGTGATTTACGTAAACGTGCGTCGCTTGTTTGCCGAGCGCGGCAAGCGCAGTGCCGCATCAAGTCGCATTACACCTGCGCGATCATCCTGCGTTGGCGCGGCGATGGGCACCGTGGCCGGCTTGATGGGCATCGGCGGCGGCGCGATCGCCGTACCTCTTCAACAAGTGCTGATGAACCTGCCGTTGCGCAACGCGATCAGCAACAGTTGCGCCATCATCTGCATCACCGCACTGGTCGGCGGGATTTACAAAAATGCCACCCTCGCCCAACACGGCCTCGCCTGGACCGACAGCCTCATCATCGCCGCCCTGCTCGCCCCCACCGCCATCGTCGGCGGATTCATCGGCGGACAACTGACCCACCTGCTACCGGTGAAACTCGTCCGCATCGCGTTCATCCTGCTGATGATCGTTGCCGCATGGAAGATGGCGGGCATATAGCGTCTAGCGTGTGGCGTATGGCGTGTCGAAGAAGACGATTCCTCCGCCCCTACACCCCATACGCTATACGCCAAACGCCTTCTGAAAAGAATCATCGTTGCCTCTACTCGAAAGCACTCAGATCGCACCCACCCTCGCTAACATCACCCTCCTCGACTGGCCCACCTGGCAGATTGCCGCGGCACTGGGCGCTCTATCGCTCGGACTTTTTGTACAAGGTGCGGTCGGCTTTGGCAGCGGATTATTCGCCATTCCGCTCATGCTGTGGTGTGAGATTGAACTGCCGACCAGTATTGCCATCTGTTACGTGGGGACGGTCGTACAGACGGTATGGAACAGTTACCAGAATCGGCAAGACATCCCTTGGAATGCCATGCCATTGATCTCCGTCACACGGTTACTCACCCTGCCAATTGGGGTAGCCTTGCTGGCATACCTTACTTCCGCGGGTCAATCGACCGTTAAACTCACCGTCGGCCTGCTCATGCTTGCGATTGTGATCTCGCAGAACACATTCAAACCCCAACCGCGCGAACACGTGGGGCGCGGCTGGACCCTCCTCGCCGGTTCAGCCAGCGGCATCATCGGCGGGATGATCGGCATGGGCGCCCCACCCATTGTGTTCTGGATGATGGCGCACGATTGGCCCACCGCACGTTGCCGCGCGTTCATGTGGGTACAACTGGTCCTGTTGATACCACCGGCACTCGGGCTTTTGATGTACGAATTTTTCGAACCCGCAGTCGATGGCATCGTGATCGGGCTGATCGGCATCCCCATCGCCATCGGTGCGGCGTACGTGGGTGGCTATCTCGGCGGTAAGTTATCCCTGCCCCGGCTGCGCATGGTCGTTTACGTGTTGCTGTACATCGTGGCGATCAGCTCAATCATCGGGGCGTTGGTTTAATTCGATGAAGCTCCACCACACATGACAATCCTCGCAGAAATAACCCTCCTCGGTTGGCCCGCATGGCAAGCTGCGACGGCGGGGGTCATCCTAGTTGCCGCCTTCTGGTTGCAGGGTATGGTCGGGTTCGGCAGCGGGTTGTTCGCCATTCCCATCATGATCTGGTGCGGCATCGCGCTGCCCGATGCCATCGCCGTCTGTTACGCTGGCGCGGTGCTGCAAACCACGTGGAACTGCTACCACTATCGCAGTCATATCCCATGGCGTGACATGCCGATCATGACCATCAGCCGCATGATTAGCCTGCCTGTGGGCGTGGCGCTGCTTGGGTTTCTCGCATCGATCGGCCAGGAAAACATCAAGCTGACAGTGGGCGGGGTGTTGCTTGGCGTGTTGGTTTTGCAGAATACGCTGCGACCCAAGCCACGCGATCATGTGCACTCGGGTTGGACCGTGTTCGCCGGCCTCACCAGCGGACTGCTCGCCGGTGTGGTCGGCATGGGTGGACCGCCACTCGTGCTCTGGCTGATGGCCCACCGCTGGCCCAATGAAAAGTACCGCTCGTTTCTCTGGGCGCAGTTTTTGGTGCTCATGCCCATTGCACTTTGCATCCTCATCTACAAGTTCGGCACCAGCATCCTCACCGGCATGGCGACCGGCTTCATCTGCACACCCTTCATCATCCTCGCCGCCACCTTAGGCGCACGCACCGGGACCAAACTCTCCATTGAACGCCTGCGCCTGATTGCCTACGTGTTGCTGTACATCCTGGCGATCAGTTCGATTGTGGGCGCGTTCCTCTGAGTAGGTTCCGGCCTGCCCGCCAAACTGCCAGCCCCACAAGCCCCCCCCTGCCACACTGGCAGCCCTCCGAAAGTATCACAGGCGCCCGGCAAAACAAGCATCCCTGTAAGCACCTGAAATTATTAGCCTTACAACTCCGAACTCCGCAGTCCACAGTCCGCACTCCCGGCACGCTTCTTGCCCCTGCCCTTCGTCAGTGACCGCCTGCCCGGCTATCGCTGCACGCACGAGACTCGCAAGAATCCACAATCTTCGGAGGTGTTCGAATATGGCCACCAAGCAACTGGCCTTTGATGCAGACGCTCGTACCGCCCTGTTGCGCGGCGTCAGCAAACTCACTGATGCCGTCAAAAGCACGCTCGGCCCCCGCGGCCGCGCTGCCGTGCTCGACAAGAGCTGGGGCGGTCCCAACGTCACCAAGGACGGCGTCACCGTCGCGGAAGAAATCGAACTGCGCGACAAGAACGAAAACATGGGCGCCAAGCTCGTGAAGGAAGCCGCAAGCCAGACGTCCGACAAAGCTGGCGACGGCACCACCACATCCACCGTGCTCGCGGAAGCGCTCTTCCGCGAAGGCCTCAAGCAGGTCACCGCCGGCAGCGATGCGATGGCCCTCGTCCGCGGCATGAAGCAAGGCGTTGACGCCACCGTCAAAAATATCGCCAAGCTTTCCAAGCCCATCGATGTGTCCAGCAAGACCGACATCGCCAACGTCGCCGCCATCAGCGCGAATAACGACACCGAGATCGGCAAGATCATGGCCGACGCGTTCATGAAGGTCGGCAAAGACGGTGTCATCACCGTCGAAGAAGGCAAGAGCCTCGACACCTACGTCGACGTCGTCGAAGGCATGCAGTTCGATCGCGGTTACCTTTCGCCTAACTTCGTGACCGACACAGACAACATGCTGGTCGATTTCGAGAAAGCACTCGTCCTCATCTACGAAGACAAGATTTCCAACGTGCAGAAGCTCGTGCCACTGCTGGAGAAAATCCAGAAAGCCGGCAAGGCCCTGCTGATCATTGCGGAGGATGTTGAAGGCGAAGCGCTGGCCGCTTTGGTCATCAACAAACT
>JANQFT010000570.1 GCA_028277685.1 Phycisphaeraceae bacterium | reverse complement strand
TCGGACCAGGCCATCTTGAATCACGCTGGCTGGATAAACTGAACAACGAGATTCACACTTCGCTGGCGAACTTCCACGACCAAAATCTTGCGTCCGTGGCCGACCGCATCAGCAAGCTGCCTGCGCTGACGCTGGAACCCAGAGCGTTTGGCGATGCCCAAGGCCAAGTCGTGGGTGATGATCCTGGTTCGTGATTCCTCTCCCCTCCAAGCGAGGAAAAGGAGTTGGAGACTCACCGTGCGCGGCGGAGCCGTTCGATCAACCATTCGTACTTCACTTGCGGACGCATCGCGAAATAGAGCCGCTTGACCGTCTGCGGCAAACCGTGCTGACCATCAGCATCTTTCGTGGTTTGCGACAATGCTGTCAAACCGTGACCCCTTTTACCTGTCTACCCACTGCAGATGATCTAACAACACCTGTGCCGCGGCGGGCCAGCTGCGGGTCAGGGCGTATTCGCGCAGAGGTTTTGCGTCTAACTGCAAAGCCTGTTTGGTGGCTTCGGTCAGGTCATCGTGCATGATGCCGGTGGTGCCTTGTTGGATCAGGTCGATCGGGCCGGTGACGGGGTAGGCGGCGACGGGGGTGGAGCAGGCCATCGCTTCGAGCATGCTGTTGCCGAACGTGTCGGTGCGACTGGGAAACACGAGCACATCGGCAGCAGCATAATGACCGGCGAGTTTTTCGCCCTGCATCGGGCCGGTGAAGACGACATCGGGGTACTTCTTCAGCAGACGATTTAGGTCCGGGCCGTCGCCAACGATCACCTTGGTTCCCTCGATATCGATGTCGCACAAATCATCCAACGTCTTCTCGCGCGCGACGCGACCGACGAACATCATGATCGGGCGCGGCAGGTCGAGGTCGATGCGTCGGTCGGGATGGAACAGTTCGCAGTCGACGCCACGCTCCCAGATAACGATGTTATCGAAGTGTCGTTCTTCCAGTTCGCGCTTGATCGAGTCGGTGGGCACCAGCGTGTGCGCGCCGCAGTGGAACCGGCGCACAAGTTTGTAGACCGGCCCGGGCGGCACATGAAAGTACATCTTCGCGTACTGCGGGAACTGCGTGTGGTAACTCGTGGTGAACGGCAGCTTGCGCTTGCGACAGTACGCGCGGCCGGCGAACCCGAGCGGACCTTCGGTGGCCACGTGAATCGCGTGCGGCTGAAACTGATCCAGAATACGCGAGAGCTTTCGCTTGGGCAGCACCGCCAGCGGGATCGAGGGATACCCCGGGCACGGTACGGTGCGAAAGCGCAGCGGTTGGATGACGTTGATTTCGTAGCCGCGCGTTTCGAGTTGATCGATGATGGTTTCCCACGTGCGAACGACGCCGTTGATCTGCGGCTGCCACGCGTCGGTGATGATGGCGATACGTGCGGGGGGTTGCAAAGAGGTGTGTTTCCAGAGTCGTAGGTCCGGGCCTGCCCGGACAGTTCGTCAAACTTTTGGGTGCCACGGACAGCAAAGTCGTCCGTGTCGGGCGACCCGGAATCACACGGACGACTTTGCTGTCCGTGGCACCCGGTTCGACCCTCATCCGAACTCTCTCCCTGCCGGGGAGAGGGAATTAACGCCGCCTTTGATTACATTTGTGCCACCGTGTCGTAGGTCGGGGCCTGCCCCGACGCTGCATCTAACTGTCGGGGCAGGCCCCGACCTACGGCTTCATCGTTACCCGTGCCCAACAACACATCCAACACCGCGGGCCAACTGTGGCGAGCGGCCACATCTAGGGCCACGGCGGACATGGTACGACGAAGCTCTGCATCATCCAACAGGCGGTTGATCGCGCCGGCTAACGGGACGGCACCATCGCTGTCGCCGAGTTCAACGACGAGGCCGGACTTGTCGGGTTCGATGATTTCCTGCGGCCCGCCGCGGTCACTG
This sequence comes from Phycisphaeraceae bacterium, assembly GCA_028277685.1. GTDB lineage: Bacteria > Planctomycetota > Phycisphaerae > Phycisphaerales > Zrk34 > JANQFT01. The sequence continues at coordinate 14,363 of JANQFT010000570.1, read as the reverse complement.
ACAATGGCCGGCACGCCCGAGGCCTGCGCTTCGAGCACAACATTACCGAACGTGTCCGTCGTCGAGGGGAACACGAACAGGTCGGACGATGCATACGCGCGACTCAGTTCATCACCTTGCAGCCATCCGGTGAACAGTAGGCGCTCGTTCTTACGATTGCGGTGTTTCAGTTGATCGTGGATCGGCCCTTCGCCGACGATGGCCAATTGCACATCATCGCGTTCGGCACTGATGCGTTCGAATGCTTCGACCAACGCCTGCACGTTCTTCTCGGTACTCACGCGGCCGACGTAGAGCAGCGTGGTCATCTGCTGACCACCGTGCTGCTGCCAAAAGTTTTCATCGCGCCATGAAGGATTGAAACGCTCGGTTTCAATACCGCGGCGAAGCACCTGGAGTTTTTCCGGTTCGAAGCCATGCTCGATGAGGTAACGGCGGTAGTAATCGCTGGGCACGAGAATCGTATCGCACTGGTTGAAGAACCAGTACATGTACTTCCAGGTGAGCGCTTCCATGTTGAAGTCGTCGGTGAGCGTGCGGATGTACTGCGGGAAGTCGGTGTGGTAAATGCCGACGGTGCGCAGGTGCATCAGTTTCGCGGCCATGAGTCCGACCATGCCCATCGGCCCGGGCGTGGAGATGATGAGTTCACTGAACTGCTGGCGTTCGATGTACTCAAGGATTTTCAGGAACGGTGGGAAGGCGACCTTCTGCTGCGGGTACTCGGGCAGGCCGACTTCGCCGATGGGGTCGAAGTTGACGTGATCGAAATCGACATCAAGCGGATTGGCCACGCTGGTGAGCACGCTGATAGGGCGGTCCTGCTGGTGGGCGTGGGTGGAGAGTGTTTTGATGGTGCGGGTGACGCCGTTCACATCTTCGAACGTGTCGGTCAGCCAGGCGCGGCGGTCGGATCGCTTTTGCAGGTCGGTCAGGTCGAAGTGGTTGGTGACTTTTTGGATGAACTTTTCATCCTTGTGCTGCGTGCCGAACGCGGCAACGTACGGCATGGTGGCGGCAGCGACCGGACCCAACGCAGCCACGGCTTCCAGGCACTTCACCAGATCACCACTGCGCGCCTTCTCCGTGAATCGACTGAAGAACGCGTAACCCAGTTGATGCACCAGGCGACAGGAACTTTCGAAGGCTTGCGTGGCGGTCGGGCCCCCGGAAGGTGGGGCGAGGGCAGAGCCAACATCGTTGGTTGCAGGCAACGTGGCCGTCTCACTGCCAAGCGTTTTATTCTGTTGGAAGAAGCGGCTGAATTCATCGACAAGCATGCGCTCGGATTCGCTCATGCGTTGCTTGCGTCGACGCCAGACCCACTGTTCGACCAACCCGCGAATGCCACGACTGGCCGGCACGCGCGCGGCCTGTGGTTCCAGCAGACGCTTGAGCATTTCGCCCAGAAGGCTGCCGCCGCCCCCGGTGCCGCCGATGAAGCGGTCTTTCACGTAGTGATAACCGATGTGGTAGAAGCAGTGGGCCAGGTGCACGGTGTTGCCGCTGCGACCGGCCGGTTCGTGCCGACCGTTGCGCAGGTGATTGAGGAACTGATCAACCGTCGTGGCTTCAGGCGTGACGGTGTGTGCGCTGGAAACGTAAAGGCCCGAGTGATCATCACTGCCGCCGGTCAGCAGTTTTTTGTGCGGCGTGGGACCGACCGGTTCGATGCTGTGCTTGTCGGCCAGTTGAGCGATCATCTCCGGCGTGAGCATGTTCAAAATGGCTTCGACCACCTGCCCTGCTCGAGGATCGCGCGTGCCGTTGATGCGTTCGAACCGGTTGAACATCACCAGCAATTTTTCAAACTGGTCCAGAGTCAGCCGATCGTTCACCAGGAACAACGGGTGCGCGACGGAGTAGATGATGTTTTCTTTGAGGAAGTACTCGCGCAGTTCGTAGATGTTCTCGCGCAGCTGTTGGATATCCCGGAACTGGCTTTCGGTGATGCCGATCGCGAGGATGTGCATCTTCGCGCCGTTCTCAGGGAAGTAGGTCGTGATTTCATCAGAGATGAACGTGTTGGGCAGATGCGCGATTTCCAGGGCACCATCGATCTTGTTGTGATCGCTGATGGTGACGTAGTTCATGCCCGCGGCGATGGCACGTTGGTACACCTGCTGCGGATCGATGAAACATTCGGGCGCGCCGATGCGACGCAGCACCCATTCGCTGGGTCGGTCGGAGTAGCGGCTGTGGACGTGCAGGTCGGCCCGGGCCGTGAACGGTGCGGCGTGATCGTTCATAATGATGTCGCCTTCCTTGGCAAAAAACTGGATTGCCAGCAGCGTCGATCGCTCCATCGATCAACCTTTAGCAGAGTCGGTGAACACTCAACGCACGGTGTCCGTAACATCCGCTATGTATGTTGATCGGTAACTTTGTCTCAGCCCGACGTGAATACAGTTAACAGAAGGTTAAATGTGTGTTCAGGAACAGGCCCAATAACCAAGCTGTAACACGTGTTGCGAAGATAGGTAAAATGTCCGCCTCAAAGAGGTAGGTATGGGGTCTGTTGGAAGATATGGCGATATTCGGTTGGGGTGAGGGGGCAGCAAGAAACATGGAATTAGCCATCTAGCCATCAAGCCATCGAGAAGAACCAAAACGCCTGATTCTACCTTGATGGCTTGGTGCCTTGATGGCTGGCGACAATCAGTATGCCCGAGAAAACATGCTTCGTTCCAGACTGACCCAATACTACGGAGTACGCATTATGCCCAATCATCTGCAATCTCAGGCTGCGATTCTCGACTACATGACCGGCGCGTTCGCCACACTGGCTGCACGGCTGGAGGGCGATGACTGGCTGGCAAAACTCGCAACCGAAACATCCAACGCGTACTGGATGCTCGGGCACATCACCGTCTATCGCTGGCGGATTCTGCGCGACATCGGCGGGCGCGATACCCAACCCGACTGGGCGGAACAGTTCCTGATCGGCACGCCCTGCCCCACGAAACTCAACCCCGATCCGAGCGACGTTCTCGACAGCATGCACGCTGCGGGGCCGCTGCTTTCTGAACGCATGGTGCAGCTTTCCCCCGAGGAACTGGCGCGCGAAAGCGGCAAGCCGATCCGCTCCGGCGACACCACCGTCGAAGGCATGTTGCAGTTCATTATTTTCCACGAAGGTTATCACCTGGGCCAGATGGGGTTGATCGTAAAGGGATTGGGGAAGAAGCCGCTTGTGACACCGAGCAAGTAGCGTGACGTGAAGCTCGAAATTCGAAGCTCCAAGTGTCACATACTGGAACTTCGAGCTTCGAATTTCGAGCTTTGATTTCGCATTCCCCTATACCCCATACCCCAAACCCCATACGCTATAAGCATGAACATCGTGCTCTTTGGTTATCGCGGCAGTGGTAAAAGCACCGTCGGGCGGCTTGTGTCCGAGCGGCTGGGGTGGTCGTATTTCGATACCGATGATGAAGTGTGTGAACTGCTGAATGCTGACACCATCGCCGACGCATGGAAAACGCACGGCGAGGCAGTGTTCCGCCAAACCGAGTGCACCGTGGTGAACGATCTGATCCGGTCGGACAGCCAGGTGATCAGCCTCGGCGGGGGCACACTCACGCAGGACAAACCGCGGCACGCGATCTCCCGCTGCTCACGCTGCCTGGGCATCTACCTGATGTGCGATCCCGAAGAACTCTATCGCCGCACCACCAGCGATCCGAAGTTCAGCCAGACCCGACCCAACCGCCCCGAGCTCGGCGGCAGCGTCGCCCACATCCAGCAAATGCTTGCCGCGCGCGATCCGTTCTATCACGAGGTGGCGGATCATGTCATCGACGTGACAACGCAGACGCCAGAACAGACCGTGGATGCGGTGATGCGGGCGGTGGGGTGATTGGTGTACTGGTGAGATGATATTCCCCTAAGCCGGGTTACCGCGAAACGGCACCCCGGGTCCAACTGTTCACTGTTACCTGCCACCTGTTTACTGCCGTGTTACAATCTCCCCCATGAAACTCCACTGCACCCGATCAACGCTTAACGGCACCGTGGATATCCCCGGCTCCAAGAGTCACACCATCCGCGCGGTGGCGGTGGCGTCGCTGGCCGCAGGGGATAGTGTGATCGTTACACCGCTGCACTCGGCCGACACCACCGCCGCCGTGCGTGCTTACCGGGCGCTTGGTGCGCAGATCAACACCGATGACCCCGCACAATGGACCGTCGCCGGTACCGCGGGGCAACTGAACTCCACCGAAGGCATCGTCGACATCGGCAACAGCGGAACTTCATTGCGCATCGCAATGGGATCGGCCAGCCTGCTCGCAAACGGCCGCATCACCTTCACCGGCGATAAACAAATCCAACGTCGCCCACTCGGCCCGCTCATCCAATCACTCAACGATCTGGGCGCCACCGTGAAAGACCTGCGCGAAAACGGTTGTGCCCCGGTTGAAATCACCGGAACACTTACCGGCGGCACCACCAGCATCGAAGCGGTCACCAGTCAGTTCCTCTCTTCATTGCTGATGTGCTGCCCGCTGGCGGAGGGCGACACGCATATTGATGTGCCTTTGCTGAACGAAGCGCCATACGTCGGCATCACGCTCGACTGGCTGAAGCGCAGCGGCATCATCATCAAAGGGGCGGATGACTATTCCTCATTCGACATCAAAGGCGGGCAACGCTACTCCGCGTTCCGCGGTCGCGTGCCGGCTGACTTTTCCAGCGCGACGTTTTTCCTGTGCGCTGGCGCGATCAACGACAACAGCGTGATCAGCGCCGGGCTGGACATGGACGACCTGCAGGGCGACAAGGCAGTGGTCAGTTACCTCAAACAGATGGGCGCGACGGTCAATCACCTGGATGCAGGCATCCGCGTCCAACCGGGTGACATGCACGGCTGTGAGATCGACATGAACGCCACGCCCGATGCCCTGCCCATGATGGCGGTGCTCGCGTGTTTCGCTGAGGGTGAAACGCGGCTGGTCAATGTGCCGCAGGCGCGGGTGAAGGAAACCGACCGTATCGCCGTGATGGCAACCGAACTGAAGAAGATGGGTGCGGACATCGAGGAACTCGAAGACGGGCTGGTCATCCGCCAATCACAACTACGCGCTGCGGAAGTGAACGGCCACGATGATCACCGCATCGTCATGGCCCTGGCCATCGCCGGTTGCTCGATCGATGGCGACACCACCATCGACACCGCCGAAGCCATGAACGTTACCTTCCCCACGTTCGTGCAATGCCTGCACCATCTCGGCGCGGATGTGGAAATGGTGGAAGACTAGGCGTGTAGCGTGCTGGCCCGCCGTAGCCTTGGCGAAGGCGTGTGGCGTGTGAAATCACAGTTGCGGCGTCCGCGCCGCAGGACCCAAACGGGGTGCCACCGACCTACTCAGCTTTGCGGTTCGTGACGAATGCCCTCACAGACGCTGCGACCTCTCGCAACGCCTCATCGTCTGGTGGTGCGGGATTGTCCGATGTCTGATCAGACGCGACACGCGCGGCACACACGTAGGCCCGCAGAATACGACCGTCTTTTCGGTACTGCACCAGCCAGAGCGGTTGGTAGCTGTTCGAAAACTCTCGCTCCGACGTGAAATACATCACGCGGGGTACACCCTCCTTGCTGCCGAGATCATCGCGACGACCACCTCCCAGATTGGTGTATGTTTCGCCTCGCCTGGCCAAGCGGTAATGACATACAACCCGACCCTTCTCTGCCGTAACCTGACATGCCAATTCCACCGGCGTGACGATTCCATCCTTGCGAATCATGGTGCCACGAAACACTGCCTTATCGCTATCTGTCTCAACCATGAAGGCCGAAACCTGAAGCCACGACCCGGTCTTCGGCTCGATGACCCAGTTCATGCCGTCTGTGGCGCGAAGCCCTCGTCGTTCCGGAACATGGACGCGCGCCCGGGCAGACAGAATGCGGTAGCGAATCTTCGTGTACTGTCCGGTTTTCACTTCAACGACTTGCAGCAGGCCAATCCCGCCTTCACGTGTCTGGAAGGCGAAAGTGGTCGGTTTCGTTTTGTCCTTCGTCAGGTAGATCGGATTGCCTGCTTTGCTTAGCGAGAACATCTCGCGCGTTGCCATGGCCACCTGCTGCGCGGTGGTGGTTTCAAACTGGTCATCAGGCCAGGGAACTGTCTTGATGTCCATGCCGATCAAGCCGTTGACCGCTTCATCACTGCCACCACCCACATCAATGCCTCGCGCGGCAATCCACTTCATCGCCGCGGCAGATCCCTTTGCACTAACCTCCACGGGCATGTCAATGAACTTGCCGGTATCCAAGTCAAGCAAGCAGTTCTTTCCGAGAAGATTCACGCGGCGCTCAATCACCGCACTGGCTTGAGTTTTCTTCTCTGTCGCTTTCCCGCCGGCTTCGATGGCATCCGCCGCGGCCGTGCCCATCGACTGGATGACTTTCAGTTGACGCAGGAACACGCCCACATCCTTGTTCTTGAGTGCTTCCTTCATCGATTTCGCCAGCGTCTCGCCGGGCGCGACCATCGGCTCAACAGGCGTTCCCTTTGCCGCTTTCACCAGTGCAGGAATCTGCGCCATCACCTGGTCCCACAGCATCGTTGCCGTCTTGAGGTCACCCGTTTTCGCCGCTTTGCCGGCCTGTTCCGACAGGTGACCCACCGCCTGTAGCAACATGCCGACCTTCGCCGGGTCGCCACTGGACTTTGACGAAGTAGCCAAGGTGCCGACCATCTTCGGCAGTGCCATCCTGGCCAGTGCCGGTACATCCTGGGCCTGAGAAAGCGTTGGCTGCAGTTTGACCTGATGTAACGTGCCATCGGCATTCAGCAGGAACACACGACCAACGCGCAAGTCGTACGCTTGGCCGTTGACAAAAAGTTCATTCGAGGACACCGACTTGCGGTGATATCCGAAACTGCGGCCAGTGGACAGCTTGATCGCACCTTCGTCACGCCAAGTGCGTGCTTTGGCGTTGTGCGTGCTGGCACTGGCCGAGGTGAACTTGCCCAGGTGAAAGAAGACGTAGTGCAGCTTCACGCCATCGTGCACGCTGTAGGTGGTGTAGCCGGCCTTGCCGATGTGCATTGCCTGCGGATACCACGTGGGCGTGACATCGATTAAATCTATATCAATCCGCTTGGCAGTGAGGGCATATTCACCATCACCTATTTTGACCTGGCCGTCTTCTGCGCTGATGGTTAACTGTTTGCGCAGTTTCTCCTCGATGTCACTGCCGACGGCGTTGAAGCCTTCCATCAACGATTTGGCGACATCGGTTTTACCTTCGCGCAAAGCCTGATGAATGGCGTGGCAGTGTTCGACCGCAGCGCGGCCGGTGGCCTCGGCGGGTGTACCTTGCATTTGCTTCAGCCACGCTTCGACACGCGGCATGAGTTGATCAAACACGGCCAAGGCCGTCTTGGGGTCGTTCTTCTCATCCAGCGCAATCCACGCCGCGGCGTACGCGCCTTTCAGCGCATCCATCGCACCGGCGGCGGCTTTCGGATCGGGGGTCTGTTTCTGTGATTTCACCACGCGGTAGCGCAGGGTCATCTGAGCCTGCTTCTTGTCAAGGTTCGTAATCTGCATCACACCGGTAACGCCAGTGCTGGTATGAAAAGCGAACTGCACTGGTGGCGTAGACTTTTCATGCAGCAGGTAGAAGCGATACCCGCCGCGTTCGAGCACTTCCAGCCCATGGTCCTTGCGGGCTAAGGATTGCTCGACTAGCTCGGGGGTGCATTGTTCCCAAGACACTTTATCGAGTTGAGCCAGTTGTGTGTTCACCGACATCAATGCCCAACGATTTCGCGCGTGATCGGTAAACAGATCGATCTCCCGCTGTTCGATCCATGCATGCTGCTTATCCAACGACCAGCGTTCAAACTCTTTCGAGAAGCTGTGCAATTCGCCTGATGCAAAGGACAACGCTTCATTCCCTTTACCCATATCCAAATCGTTGATCGTGTGCGTGCGGGTTGGGCCGAACGATGCGTCGGACGGCGGTGTGGCCGCCGGTCGATCCTGCCGGGTGAGGGGCACGTTCTTGAACTCGATCGGCTTGCCCCAGATGCGGTCGATGCCCGCGCGCCGGTCGAGCAGGGCTGGGTTGGGTGTGAGGATGACATCGGCAGTGGTGATCTCCGCGGGCACGTCATCCAGTTTGGCTTTGTGTTCACTGGCGCTGCTGCTCATACGCTTGCCGGGGTCGACCGCGCAGGTCCAGTGACCGGCCAACACCGACTGATCGCCCACCCGCAGCGTCAGGTCGAACGCCAGCGAGATGCGCAGGTCTTCCAGTTCGCTCATCACAATCACCGCGGCTGCGCCCTGGCCTGATGATCGAATGATGATGCGATCGACACCCATCCCGCAGTGGGTCACCGGGTCCAACACGGGGTACCACATCGGCGTGATCAGCGTTTCATCCGGATGATGCACCGTGAAGGTGGCGGTGGCGGCGCGTCGCCATTCATCGAGCGCGGGCGGCCAGTCAGCGCGTGGCGCGCGGCGGTCGAGTCCAGCCGCATCCTGCGCGTTGAAAATGCCAGTGAGTACATCCAACTGGACGGTGTGCTGACCTGGCGCCAGCTCGGGCAGGTGGAGCATATTGCCGTAGTTGCCGGCCCCATGAATCGAACGCGCGTGCGGCTCGTTCGGTTCGATCGTCTGGCCGTCGATGGTGATGCCCAGCACGTGATGCCGCATCGTCAGCCCCAGCAGTTCCCGCGAAGCGAACGGTGTCTGCAGGTCCGCGCTGAGGCCCATGGTCTGCGCGCCGACGCGCAGGCGCGGCAGGCGTGCAATGCGGATCTTGCCCTGATATGCCTTGGCCCACTGCAGGCGCTGTGCATCGGTCAGGCGGCCGTCCGTGTTCAACCGGTTGAGGAACTCACCCAGCCAATGGGAGTAGCTGTCGTAGCCATCGGGGTGTTCGCGCTCCAGCCAGCCGACCAGGCCGTTGATGATCATGCGAATGTGCAGGTCGCTCAGGTCTCGCTGCTCGAGCGTCTGCCACGCCCACGGGGAGATGGGCTTGGCCAGACCCACCTGGATTACCTGGTCGGTGCTCAGCTTGCGGATACGGTGGGAATGGTCAGCCCAAGCGGCGTAGTCCTCCGGGCCGCGCACGATCGTGTTGACATCCGCCACGATCAGCCCCGTCCCGCCGGTGAGCAGCGCCAGCCCGATCACCAGTAACGCCGACCATGTCCGTAGCCAGCCCCGACCCAAAAACACACTCACCAGCGTGCACAGCCCTGCGTTCAGCGTCAGCGCGACCGGCAGCAGGATCAGACCGGTGTGACTGAGCAGTTGCGACAGGTTGAGGACCATGATGGCCGCGTCGGGCAAGGGATGGTCGAAGTCTTTCCAGACCTCGGCATAGCGCGGCACCGCGAACACGAAGAAGCCGGCCGCCGCGATGATCACCAGCGTGTGACAGAGGATGGTGATCAACAACGGCCATATGGCGACACGTTCACCGCGCTGCTTCGGCGCGGTGTGTTTCTCCCGTCGGGCGATGCTGTGCGGATCGCGCGGGCGGGCGGGATCGATGCTTTCATCCAGTACGGGCAGAACATGCTCGGGAGCGTGCTTCAATCCCACCATCACCGCCAATGTGATCGTGGCAGCGATCATGGTCAGCGGAAGCAGTGCGATGAGCATCCATGAACGCGGGTTATCCCAGGCAGGCACGGGAAAAGGATGACCCTGCAGCCACATCACGAACGACATCAACCCAACACCAATCGCCCAGCACGCCAGCATCCAAACCACATCGAACGCCACGGCTCGCCAGCGAATCTCGCGCTTGCCGTCACGCAATCCCACCACGGCAACGTAGCGCTGCCAGCGTGTCATGCGAGTACGCGATGATGGTTGGTCTCCCTGAAGGACACTTCTGAACCAGCGCCGAGCGGCATCATATGTGGCAAAGGCGAATATGCCAGCCGCAATCAGGGCAGCCCATCCTTTGAAGTGGTCATCCTGGCCGATCGCCAACATGCCGCTGCTCAACATCATGAGTGTCGCAAACAGAAGCACCACAAACCTGGCGCGATGCCAACGAACCGTGCGGGAACGTGCAGATTGATCTTGGACTACAGGCTCGACAGGCGTACTCACGATCGTCTGCACCTGCGTGTTCAGTTCGCTCACCTGCTGGTACCGGCGCGATGGTTCGGCTTCCAGCGCGCGCAGCACCACTTCATCCAAACGCACATCGATCTGCACACGACGGCTGGGCGGTTCGAGATCACGGTCGGGCAGTTTGCCGGTGAGCATCTGGTAGAACACCACGCCGAGTGCGTAGATATCTGCCCGGTGATCAACTTCACCCGGTCGATCACGCTGTTCGGGCGCCATGTACTTCGGCGTGCCGAGCGCAGCTTCAGTCATCGCAATCGCCGCTTCATCCCCCTGGCCCTCGGCCCCAGGCCCCAGGCCCACCAACTTCGCCAACCCGAAGTCGGCAATTTTCACTTGGCCTTGTTTATTCAACAGGATGTTTTCCGGCTTGATGTCGCGGTGGACGATACCATGTTCATGGGCATACTGCAGGGCGTCACAAATCTGCGGCACAATGGCGAGCGCTTCTTCGGGTGACATGTGCCCTGCGTCCAGCACGTTTCGCAGGTTCAACCCATCCACGTATTCCATGAGGAAGAAGTAGAACGGATCGCGCGTACCGAATTCGTGAATGGCGATGATGTTGGCGTGCGACAGTTTGGCCATGGCCTGCGCTTCACGGACAAAGCGATCGGCGAAGCTGGTGTCGCGGCCAATTTCCGGGGGAAGAATTTTCAGCGCGACGGTGCGGTCAAGACTTTTCTGCGTGGCCTTGTACACCGCACCCATGCCGCCGCGGCCGATCAGTTGAATATCGTCCAGTTCAGGGAAACGCTCGGCCAATTCTTCGGGGGTCGGGGAAGACCAACGGGTGCGCGGCTGGCCTGCGGTGGTGGGATCATCGTAACCGGTGGTGTTGGTTTGCAGGCCCTGCTTCATCAGACAGGTGGGACAAAGGCCCTGTGCTTCGCCTTCTGAAAGCTGCTTGCCGCACGCCGGGCATGTGTTGGGTTCACCCATCGTCATTGAGCTCCATCCGCTGGTCCTCGGAAGCCGGTATGCCTCACGTAACGCCCCCTGCCCCACCTGCTCTCACACCGTATTCAGACGAGAACAAAACGGAACGTTACAGGCAATCCAGCAGATAGCGCAATTCTTCTTCCACCTGATCTTCGGTATGCACATCGGTCAGGGTTTGGGCGATTTCCTCGCGGAGCACCTGGCGATACCGCCGCCGTAGACGATGGGCTGCCGTGCGCACGGTGTTTTCATTCATGTCGAGTTGTTTGGCGATCTCTGCGTGGGCCGGTGACTGGGCGCCAGCCGCGACCAGCGGTTTCAGTGCCTGGAACAACCTCACCTTGCCCCGCTTCTCGTAGTCCGCCTGCAGACGACCGAGCACCTGCTCAAGCAGCGCCAAGGCCCACTGCCGTTCGAACAACCGCTCCGGCGTAAGTGGATCGGTCGGTTCAACCGTGTAACGCGCTTCGGCCGTGCTGCTGTCGAGCGACACCACCTGTCTGCCACCCCCACGCTTGAGCGCCTTGGCCCGGGCGCGTTGGTTTAGAAGAAAGTGCTTCGCCGATGCGAGCAGGAACGACCTGAACTTCCCCTTGGATTGATCGACATCCGCCAGGTCATGCTTGTCGATCAGCCGGGTGAAAAAGGCCTGAGTAAAGTCTTCCGCTTCGTGGGCATCGCAACCTTGCCGACGCAGAAACGCATACAGTGGGTACCAGTAAATGCGTGCCAATTCTGCCAATGCCGCCTGCGCATCAGTGCCCTCACGATCGCCCCCCGCCGCAGCGACAATCGACCAGCGCGTGGCGGTGAAGCGTGCATTTCGATGCGATTGTGGGGTGGCTGGTGAATGTCCCATGCCGGTAGTGTGCGACATGATCAGGCGCGCGGCAAATGCAGCCGGAAGCAAAATCGCACAGCTTTGCATTCACCGACAATCTCGCTAGGGTGAAATCCACGGTAAATGATTTCCGTGGAGCAAAGCCATGTCGCCTGATCGACCGAACATTCTGTTTATCACTTCCGATCAACATCGCGCTGACAGCATGGGCTGCAGCGGACATCCATGCGTGCGCACGCCGCACCTGGATCAACTGGCGTACGAAGGGGTGCGCATGGACCAGTGCTTCAGCGAGTGCCCGGTCTGCATTCCAGCACGCACCACACTGATTACCGGCATCCAGTCGCATCGCTACGGCAGCCCCAGTTACAACGCGAATTTTCGCATTGAACGGGAGAGAGAAAAGTTTCTCGGTTCACTCATCACCGCTGCGGGTTATCAAACGTGCCTGCTGGGTAAACGTCACTGGCATACCGAACCCTCCTTCCGCGCAGGTTTTGAAACACACATCGGCGATGAGCGACTCAAGCGCGAACGATTGCGCGAAATGGGTCGCCCCTGGGGTTCGACCGGGTTGGGCTTGAATGAGATTCACGCTGGCATGTCGATCTGGCCTGATCGGTTGGACAGCGTCACGTGGCAGGTGGATGAGACGATCGACTTCCTCGACACCCGCGAGAAGGAACAGCCCTTCTTTGTGTGGTATTCCACGAATTCACCGCACCCACCATTTCAGATTCACGAGCCGTACTACTCGATGTACGACCATTCGGATATCCCCGAACCGGTGCACGCGGAATGGAGCCAGCCCGGCAACTGCCCGCGCGATATCGAAGTGCACCGCAGCTCATACAACCCGATGCCGATACGAGCGGAAGAACTACGCAAGAGTCGCGTGGTTTACTACGGCATGATCACACACCTGGATCATCAACTTGGTCGCCTGTTCGGCTACCTGATGGCGAACGGGCTGTACCACAACACCTGGATTGTTTACACGTCCGACCATGGCGAGTTCCTCGGCGACTTTGGCAACACCGCCAAAAGCGCATTCACGAATTGCGCGGCACGCATTCCGCTGTTGGTGCGTCCACCCCGCGACCTGGGCTACGAACCGGGGCGCGTCAGCAATGCACTCGTGAGTTGGCCCGACCTGTTGCCCACGTTCTGCGATATCGCCGGTGCCACCACGCCCGATGACATCTGCGGCCAATCATTCCTGCCGGTGATCTCTGGTGAAACCAATACCGCCCGGCGCGACCTGCACGGCCACATCGAAAGCTCACACATGTATCACGATGGAAGATACAAGTACCTTTACTTCGTGAACGATGGCAAAGAGCTGGTGTTTGATACGATTGAAGATCGCAACGACCAGGCGGACCTGTCACACGATGAGGAACTGACCGGTCGCCTGCGCGAAGCTTTCATTGCACACCTGGCGGAAGAAGGGCATCACCACCTTGAAGATGGTAAGTTGATCAACCGGAATTTGCCGTTGCCATCCATGAAAGAACTGCGGGGCAAAAACACGCACGGTTGGGGCGGCATCATTAATAACTGATCATGCAGCACAATTTTACTTGTGCAGCACGCAACAGGACAGTTAATGTGTCGAAGGGTTTACCGACACGACCAGTGATCAGGGGATTGACGTGCAACGCTCAACCGGGGCTATGTATCCATGCGTGATGTTCAACATCAGCTTTGCGCTGTGCCTGCTAATCGGCTGCGCTGCTCCACGCCCGGACATGGCCCCACGGCAAACGATTCTCGATCAACCGATCACCATCCGTTGTCGCTTCCGGAACAAGTTGCCCATGGTGCAGGCCAGCATCAACGGCTCAAAACCTTATTGGTTCATTGTCGATACCGGCACGCCTGATCTTGTTCTGCGTGAAGATATTGCTTTCGCTTTGAACCTGCCGTTGCATGAGGACGTGACAGGCAAACCTTATAGTCGTGGATACGACTTCGGGGTAATGTCGTATCGGTATGTCGAACGACTCGACCTGGACCGCGCCAGCTTCCGTGGGTTGGATGTGGCGCTCTGCCATCCGCTGGCGTTCGGTGATGAAGATGAAGACCTGGCCGGCGTGATCGGCCTGCGCGTGTTTTACGATACGCAACTGACGTTGCACTACCGCAAACTCAGCCTGATCATCGCTCCCATCCCCGGAAAGCGAGAAAGCAACGGAAGATTATCACGGGAAGATCCGCAGAACCTCGAACTGGTGCGGCAAGGAGAATGGCAGGTGGGCGTACCCGTGCAACTCGGTTCGCGCAAGCTGATTCTCACCATCGATTCAGGTTCATCCAGCGGGATCGAACTGACCGTGCCGCCGGATGAACAGTCGTACGAGCATCTGGGCTACACCGCCACGCGCACACTGAGTGGCATGGCGTGGAAGCGACTGATGCGCTCGCGCGATGATCTGCAGATCGGCCCGCACCGTGTAGC
>JANQFT010000493.1 GCA_028277685.1 Phycisphaeraceae bacterium | reverse complement strand
GCCGTTCTCGTCGGCCCAGCGGGTTGCCGCAAGAGTTTTTTGGGCATTATGATGTTTGCCCCACATGCCGCGCCACGCTTCCCACTTGTAGCCGCCTATGGTGGCGGTATTGAACAGTTCAAAAAAGGTCTCGCGGCTTCGAACCGCATCCTGAGGCGTGTACTTTTTCCTGGTTGGCCCCGACCAGGCGGCCGGGTGCAGCACGCAGCCGAACTTGAACGCATGACGGGTCATCTCAACTTTCACTTGCGCCCCGGGGACTGGCTGACCTGCGGCGTCAACCACCTCGATTTCCATGTTGGCCTTGCGGTGTTTTTTGATGCGCTCGGCTGCGGTCTTTCGCCACGGTGCATCGGATGCACGTCCTTCGTAGTCGTACACAAATTTCGTCGTTGGCAGAGCACTGTCATTCACGGTCTTGCCGTAGTAAATCACTGCAGGCTCAGCGAACTGAAGCACCTGCGTCGGCCCACCGCAGAAAAATTCCAGCGACCACTGGTCGGCCATTGCCGCACGATTGAATCGGATGGGAAACCAGTATTGCACCCAGTCCGGTGCGGGCGCAAGCTTCACATTCTTGCCCCGAACGTGGCTGAACTTCTTGCCCGGTCCTTTGACGTTCAACCACAGCGAGACGGTGTTTGCCTCGCGACTGCCGCCGGATCGCACCCACATGCTCACCAGCATCACATCGCCTTTGTTCACGTTGCGGATGTTACGCAGGCCCCAGTTGGCCGACCATGGATGAGCCGTACTCCGGACCACATCAATTTCGAACGCGGCAGTCACACCCTCGGGAGCATCGGGTGTTGTTGTTGGGTCGAGTGGCCGCAGTTTCATCCGGTCGTGTTGGGCACCGAACTTTCGTACCCGGTCGATCACGGCTTGGCCGTTGGTGCCAAACATGAACTCACCGTTGCCAAAGCCCTTCGTGGTTAATTGATCTGCGAGTGTCTTGTAGTAGCCAGTCGCCTGGTCGAAATTCGGCTTGAGGGGGGCAGCACGATCCATGCTATTCGGATCAGGCTCGGCTTGGGGTGCCGATTTAGATAGGCCAACGTCGATCAGAAATAAATCTTTGAGATACAGCCCCTGGCCTTCGCCTTTGCCGAAGTTGTGATATTCAAGTCGCATTTCAGTGCCGGGGGCATCGAAAGTCTTTTCGATGGTTTTCCACTGGCCGCCGGAATTCGGCAAGGCGATATCACTCAACTTCGTTTTGGGAAACTTGACAACACCACGGCCCGCACCGTTCGTCAGATAAGCCAATTTCAACGCGTATCGCCGATTTGGCTTGATCTTCACCGGTCGCCACATCTGAAGCATCATCGCTGGCTTTCCCTCAAGGTTGACAATACCTAACGATGCGGTGTTGGTGATCGGGTCAGGCCCGACCGTCACGACACCGGTGGTGCTGTTATCCCACGAACGCGCCGCCCAGGGGTTGGGCTGCTTGCCGGTTTGTTCGACCTTCTTGCCGTTTTCAAAACGCACGCTCCACGGCTTCATCGATTCCGGATTGCCGTTGAGCAGGTTCCTGGCTGCATGGACTGGAGCGGTGGCAAGAAAGAACAGCACGATCACAAGATGCAATGGACGACGCATGATCTGAAAATCCTGAGTGTTTATCTGGGTTGAGTTATTCGTGTGTTTCGGGCAGGCCGGCAAGGCGTTGGACTTCCCGTGGATTCAGTGCGCGGTTGTATAAACGCACGTCATGGAGCGACCCCTTAAAGCCGCCCAGTCCGAGTCCGCCTTCCGCAGAATGGCGAGGAATCACATACGCAGGCATCGATTGCTGCGCGGCGCGTATGCCATCAATATACAGTTGCTGCACACCGTGCGCGAAGGTAGCCACCACGGCATGCCATGCATCATCATTTGGCCAATGGGCAGCCAGATCGGAACGAACGTGACCACCAGCCGAGTTGCTCAGGATCAGTTTGCCGTCTTTAATTTGGAGCTTGAAACCACCATAAGCACCGCCTTCGGCGAAAATGACACCGGCGTTACGACTCGCCTTCACCCAGAGGGCAAGCGTGCGCGCCGAGAAGCTTTCGCGCATGAACCCGCGGTATCCTCGAGTGCGCGCGTCGCTGAGCAGAACACGGCTACCAGGCTTGGTCAACGTGATTGCCTGGCGCTCATCAATGACATCGACGCGGACGTTTCGGCTTTTCATCGTGCGCCGATGATCGGTGTCGTCAACCAGCTTGCCGTCTTGAATCACGCCATGCATGAGCAGGCCATGCTGCAGATTCAGTTCGTGCCCGGTGAGCATGACCAGGGCGTCGGTCTTCGTTGGATGCACGCGGTATCCCGCTCCGCTGGTGATACCCAGTGCCGCCTGCTGGCTGAACGGAATCGATCCGCCTGCCACCACCGCGTGCGCCTCGGTCTGGCCCGACGGGATTCGAACAGCTTTGGGCAACCGACTGAACGCATCGGACGTGGACCGACTGGCCGCGGTCAGAACGAGGGCGACGTCGATGTCCGTTGTTGCTGGATGGCCCAATCGAGCCACGATACGTGTTGCTGATGAGGCGTCGCGCCCGGTGGGTTGCTGGGATTCAACCCACGCATACGGACCCGTCGCCGCCGGCGGCGTATCGCCTCGGAACAATGCCAATGCACGTCTGGGACCGCGTGGTGTGGCGTTACGGTACGCAACCGTTGATTCGATGCCGCTTGCCCATTGTCGCACCGCCAGGGCATGTGGACTCTGACGCGCCAACTGGTCGTCAACCGCAACGACTG
>JANQFT010000411.1 GCA_028277685.1 Phycisphaeraceae bacterium | reverse complement strand
GCGATGGTGAGGGCGCATTGATTTTAATCCGCACGCGGCCGAGTCGGCCGTTGCGCATCACGTAGATGTCGCCCGGACCTACACATTACACCGGCCCGCGCGATGGTGAGGGCGCATTGATTTTAATCCGCACGCGGCCGAGTCGGCCGTTGCGCATCACGTAGATGTCGCCCACTGCATCACGCCGTATCACACCCAGTAGCACGGCCAGGTCGCTCATGTCCGCAATGCGATAACGTCCGAGTTGCACAATCAGATCGCCCTTGCGTAAACCCGCCTGCTGCGCGGGGCCACCGCGATCGACCGAACCGATCAACACGCCCTTGGCCGTCGCCAGCTTCAACCGGGCGCGATCGGCGGCAGTGAGTTCGCGTGGGGTCAAACCCAGAATGTCCTGGGCCAATCGCTGGGCATTACTGATCGGCGGAACCTTGGCCACCAGTTCCACCTTCGACGCGCCCTGTGAGAGCGTGACCGTTTTACCGGGACTGCAACTCAGCAACTTCACATAAGCTTCCACGATGTTCGCTACCGGGTGTCCATCAATCCGATCGAACGGCACCGGTGCTTGCGTCTTATCCGATGATTGCCACTTCAGCGTGACTTTCACCGTGGATGGCGGAAGCAAGGTGCGATGCTCTATCACTTGTCCGCCAAGGTCCACACGATTCACCGCCAACGGGCTGAGCAGTTCGGTGATCAACTCCCGCATGCGGTTGACCGGGATGGCGAAGCCAATGTTCTGGGCATCGCCGCGGATGGCGCTGTTGATGCCGATCACCTGACCATATGCATTCAGCAATGGCCCGCCGCTGTTGCCCGGGTTGATCGGCGTGTCCGTCTGGATCAGGTCCGTTAGTTCCAACCGGCGCGACACGCGCAACGGTCGGTTCGTCGCGCTGATGATGCCCGTCGTCACCGAGTGTTCATAACCCAGTGGATTGCCGATGGCGATCACCGGTTCGCCCGGCATCAGGTCCGATGAATCACCTAACTCCACCGGCTGCAGCTTAACGCCCTCCGGCACGTCCACGCGAAGCACCGCAAGGTCATGTTCTGCATCCGCCGCCAACACCCGCGCGGGCAGGATGCTGCCGTTGTTCAGTTTCACTTCCACCTCATCCGCACTGGTCACCACGTGCGCGTTGGTCACGATGTAACCATCCGCATGCAGGATGAACCCGCTACCCAGACTCGTGCGCTCCCGCTCGATCATCGGACCGCGATAGAACCGGCGGAAGAACGGATCATTCCCAAACGGCCCGAACGGTTGTCGCACCGTCTGCGTGGTGTTGATGTTCACCACCGCATCACGTACGCGCTTCACCACCTTCACCGTGGGTGTTTCCCGCAGGTTCACGTCCTGTCCCGTCGCCACCTGCGGAAGTGCAACCATACCCATCAACAGTAGAGCGATCATCAGTATGCGTATCTTCATGATGTTCATTGTACGAGACCCGTGCGTTTGCCGTTCGTTCATATCACCAGGTTGTCCACTTCAGCCGTGGGTCAGCTTGAATCCTACGAGCCGCGACTGTGAAGGAGCGGTCGTCAGACCGCAGGCAATACCGTCTTCTTTGTGCGGTTGAGCCGACCGCTGCCTGACGGGCGCGGTTCGTTGAGGCCAGTCGACTCAAACTGACCCACTACCCAGACTTCCGGGGGTCGCATGTTCCAGGTGAAGCGTTAACATGGATGGAGTGATTCCCATCAATCTCGAGGAACGCACATGCCCCTTGATGCCCTGATCCATGCGGTGGTGGCCGGCCTGCTCGCCAGTGCTGCTTGTGGCCTGGGTGTGTTGCCGCTGTTTATTCCGGGCCTTGATCCCGCGAAGCACCGGGGGTTGGCATACGGTGTGGCCGGTGGACTCATGTGCTCGGCGTCGGTGTACAACCTGATTCTCCCCGCGCTTGGGCTTGACCACGAGGGTTGGACACTTACCCGCGTAGCCCCGATCATTCTTGGCTTCCTCATTGGTGCAGGCTTCCTGGCCATCGTCGAGCATCGCATCCATAAGCCGACCGATGAAGGTGAAGCCAAGTCATCCATCGCCTCCGGCTGGGGCGGCCGCGTGGGCCTGCTGGTGTTCATCGCCATGACGTTCCACAGCATTCCCGAGGGCGTGGCAGTCGGCGTGGGTTTCACATCCGACAGTGTTGGTGGGATGGGCGAAGGCGCTGCCAACATGCAACTGGGCATGGTGCTGGCGTTGGCGATTGCCATCCACAACATTCCCGAAGGGCTGGCCGTGGGGGTGCCCATGCGCGCCGCAGGTGCGAGTTTCGGTAAGTGTTTTCTGGCGGCGTTTCTCACCAGTCTGCCTCAGCCCATTGCGGCAATCCCCGCGGTATTGCTCGCCTGGTTCTTCCAGCCGCTGATGCCTTTGCTGATGGGTTTCGCCGCGGGTGCGATGATCTTCCTGGTCATCCTCGAACTCATCCCCGATGCCCTCGATACCGAAAGTCCCGCCCGCCTCGCCTGGGCATTTACGTTTGGCTTCTGCCTCATGCTGCTGGTGCAGGTGATCCTGTAATCTCCATATCACGACACCACGTTCACCGCTTCACCCGCTAGATATCCTCGTAGGTTATCCGCGGCAATGTTCATCAATCGCTGCCGTGCTGCCTGCGTGGCCCATGCGATGTGCGGGGTGATGTAGCAGTTGCGGGCAGACAGCAGCGGGTTGTCCACTTCCGGGGGTTCGCTACTGAGCACATCCAATCCCGCGCCGGCGATCTGCCCATCATTCAACGCATCGGCCAGCGCCTGTTCATCCACCAACGGCCCGCGACCGGTGTTGATCAACATCGCCGACCGCCTCATCAACCCAAGCGTCTGTGCATTGATCAGGTGATGCGTCGCATCGGTCAACGGACAGTGCAGTGAAATCACATCACTACGCTTCAGCAGATCATCCAGTTCAACCCATTCTGCATCGGTCACATCTCGCCGGGTGCGCGTGTGGTAGGTGATCTTCATGCCCATCGCCCGTCCGATCTGCGCCACTTGCTGACCAATCCGCCCGAACCCGATCAGACCCAACGTCAGATCAGTCAGTTCAACCTGCGGCGAGAGCGTGTAGCAGAAATCATCACACTTCGACCAACCGCCTTGTTTCACATCATCCGCGTGGAGCGCCACGTTGCGGCAGAGGTGAAGCAGATGAGCGAACACCATCTGCGCCACGCTGTCGTTGCCGTAGGCAGGCACGTTGGTCACGGTGATGTTCGCGGCCTTTGCTGCATCGATGTCTACCACGTTGTAACCCGTGGCCAGCACCCCGATGTAACGCAGGGCAGGGCAAGCTGCAATCACCTGCTGGTCGATCACAGTCTTGTTCGTCAGCACGAGCGTCGTCTCGCCGATGCGCTCAACCGTTCGCTCAGCCGGCGTGCGATCATGCACGGTGAAACGCGCCAATTCATCGAACGCCACCCAACTCAGATCACCGGGGTTGAGCGTGTGACCATCCAGAACAACCAATTGCGGTAAAGCTTCACTATTCATGCCGCCCATTCTATGTAGATGCGTTCATTCATGTGTGAGAAAGCAGGTGACATCAGCTCTCTCCCAACGAGGGAGGGGTGGAAAAAACGCGCCCCGATGGACACACGCCGTCGAGAACATGCCGGGCGAAACGGGAAGTCCAACCGTACCCCCACGTAGGTCCGGGCCTGCCCGGACGTTTGCGGCATGACCATGGTTTTCACGAGTTGTCCGGTCAGGCCCGGACCTACGAACTTGTTTCCCCAGTTCCCACACCGCTTGCTGCGGATGGGCAAGCGGTAGCACCCGGCGGGGGTGAACGCGCGGCGCCGGAGGTTGATACCTGCGGCTATTTCTTGTGCCAAGTCCTTCAGACAACATCGCGCGTTTACGCGCAAACCAACTGCGCGGGGCTCATGGCCAAACGTGACACAAACCAGACACTAGAAGCTGGCCAGAAATGTGCCGGACCAGGTGAGGCCTTGCTTTTCGCCGTCTTCGGTGCCATTGAAGTTGGCGTCTTCGAGTTCGATGGACACGCAGCCGGCGTAGCTGGCGTCGCGAAGAAGTTCAAAGGCCTTGGTCCACCGCATGCAGCCGTGGCCGGGAATGGTGTAGCGCCAGTTGGGGCCACCGAAGGCGGGGGTGGTGGCGAAGGTGGTGGGTTGGGTGTTGCCGTAGGCGTAGAGTTCTTCAGTGAGCAGTTCGGTGTCTTTACCGTGCACGTGGTAGACGCGATCGGCAAAGTCGTGCAGGAAGCGCAGGGGATCGATGCCCATGCGGATCAGGTGCGAAGGGTCATAGTTCACACCCATCGCGGGTGAGGGGATCTGTTCGTAGAGCGCGGCGTAACCTTCGGGGGTGCAGCATAGCGCACCAGGGCCTGGCCAACCTTCGACGACGATCTTCGCGTCTACCGCATCGCATACCGTTGCGAGTTGGCTGTACGCATCGACCATGTCGGCGAAGTTTTCTTTGCGATCGCGCGCCGCATCTTCAGGCAACATAACGGTGAAGAAGTTGGACACTCCGGCGGCAGCCGCCTTCTGGATGTATTCACGGTTTATCTGCACGGCGGCATCGCGCTTGGCTTTGTCAGGCGAGATCAGGTCTTTGAACTTTCGCAAATCCGCCGACCCCACGCGCAGGCCGGCAGCCACCACTTTGGCAGCGGTTTCATCGGCGTCGCTGCCGAGGTCGATGACTTCAAAGTCGGCCTGCTTGGCCCAGACGATCATTCCATCGAGGTCTTTCTGCCAATCCGACCCGCCCTTGCGAAAGCCGATGGGGAAATTTCCGGTACGCGTTTTCATGATTCGCTCCTTGCAACCGAAGGTGGTTGTGAGGGCACCATGTTAGCGGGGCTGCGCGGTCGATGCATACCCGGTTGCGGACTGGCCTTGATCTGTTAGGCTGGTGATTATTGGGGTGTTCTGCGGCGGGTGTCATACGGGGAAACAGGGCCAATTCAACCGGTGGACTGAACAGGTAAGAAGTTTGTGATGAAGCGGGTGATCTGGTGCGTTGGGGTATGCTGTGTTCTCAGCAGCGTGGCGATGGGACAATCGCGGTCGCTCTACGATCTTCAAAAGAAACTGGAACTGCGTGAAACTGAAGTGAAACAGCTTCGCGCAGAGTTGGCGCAACTGAAGATGAAGTACGCCAAGGTCGAACGGCAACTGAAAGAATTGAAGGCGCAAGGTGGAAGCATCACTGGGAACAGCAAGACAGCGACCGCATCCGGCCGACCCAATCTGCGCGACAAGCGCACGTTCAAAATCACCGTACACACCAACACGCTGGCGGATACGACCATTCTGTCGCAACAGATTGCCGACTATACCACGCGCATTGCCCAGGCTTCGCGCGAGCTGACCGCCATGCGCATGCAGGTGGGACAAACCCATACCATCCGCGGCGGGGTGATCCGCCAGGGCGATGTGGTCGAACCGAACATGGCGGGGTTGATCGACCCGGCCAAGACCCAACCGTTCGACAAGCAGCCAGGCACCACGAAACCGATTCCCGTATCTACACCTGGCTTTTGAATGATGCAACGGTCATCCAGGCGGATGGTGCTGCGAGACGTGGTGCGCATCGCGAAGATGTTGATTCTGCGCGTCGATACTGCGGTCGCTCGGCCGTAAGTCTATTTGTCAAAATCACTTGATTGTATGCACCCCCCTGAGTGACAACAGGTGGGATGTGCGCACAATCAAAAAACATTGACGCATGAAGCGAAAAGGTAACGTTATCAGATGATATCCTTGTCTCCGCAGGTCATGGGTGCGGCAAGTCGATCGCACCGGAATCGACGATTAACACATCTCAAGGAGACCAGGACATGACCCGGAACGTGAAGAGAGTTGTTGTGCTATTGGTGTTGGCCGGTGTGGTGGGCTACGGCAGTGTCGCTTCGGCTTTGGTGGTGGTGAACGACACCTTCGATGTGGGCGTGACGCCCTTCGATGATGCGGGTGATCCGTTGGACGTAAACTGGCAGCCGATCAGCAACGACCAGAGTCAGATCGCGGTGAACACCCAGGCGGGCGCGCCGGGCGACCCGGCGATCGTGATCGGCAGCGGCAATGTGGTTGATGCGACGAAGAACGGTGCGTGGGGTGGCCTACGTGCAGTACTACCCACCACGACTGACCTGACGTTGGCGGTAAACGAACGCGCCACCATCACGTTTAATCTGGCGCTGTTCGATTTCCCTGGCGGCTCGGCCACGGGAGATGGCAACAGTTCGGGCTTCCGTTGGGGATTGTTCAATGCGGCCGGCTACGGCGCGTACGCGAACACCGGTGTCAGTGATACACCCGGTAGTTCGAACACGGGCCTGAAGATTCGGCAGGATCATGTGCCTTCCGTGGACGACCTGATGGCTGGCGCTTCGCTGCGCGACTTTGAGGGCGCAAACGATGTCACCACCGCGCCTGGTATGCCCAGTTCGCTGAGCACCGGTGTTGCCTACGAAGCCACGTTCATCGCTGAACGCATCGCGGCCGACCGCATGTTGTTCACCGCGATGATCAACGGCGGCACCGCCACCACACTGGACGTCGATGATGCCGGCGATGCGGGCGACAACCTGTTCGATTTCAGTGGCGGCTACTTCGTCCTGCGTAACGGCAACAATCAGTCGGACATTCGCCTGGATAACTTCATGGTTGAGGTGACGGAAATTCCCGAACCGGCCACCATGCTGCTGATGGGTCTGGGCGGCTTGGTCGCGCTGAAACGGCGCCGCGCATAAATCGCAGCAACAACCCGACAAATCCTGGGCTTCGGCTCAGCGAACGTTCATCCCGATGCACCGCAAGGTGCATCGGGGTTTTTATTTTTGCCTTATTTTCCTGCCTTTTCGCGCCGGTAGGTGCTGGGGGAACATCCCACTTCGCGTTTGAAGCTGACGGCAAACGTGCTTTGCGTGGCGTAGCCGCTGCGAAGGGCTACATCCAGAATCGACAGCGCCGCATTACGAAGCAACATCTTCGCGTGATCAATCCGCACCCGGCGCAGCTCCTCCGCCGGCGTGCGACCCAGTGTCCGGGCGAACTGCAGTTCCAACCAGCGACGCGAGACCGGCACACGCTGGAGCACATCACGGATGTCGATGCCTTCGATGGCGTGATCGCGAATGAACTGCAGGGCATCAACGATGTGCGGATCATCGATGGCGAAGATGTCGGACGATTGACGTGTGGTGATACTCAGCGGAGCAACGGTCTGGGTGCGCCGTTTCAGTTTGCCGGTGGTCAGCAATTCATCCAGCATGCGGGCGGCTTCGTATCCCATGGTATTGGAATCCAAGCGCACGCTCGAAAGCATGGGCGTGGTGAGTTGGCAGAGCACTTCGTCGTCATCCACACCAATCACCGCCACATCCTCAGGGACGCGCAGATGGCAATAGCGACAGGCATCCAACACCACCTGCGCTTTCTCATCGTTCTGCACGAACACGCCCACCGGCTTAGGCAGATTTCCTATCCAATGCCCGATGTTCATCACACTTTCGCGTGTGAGATGCGTTTCGGTAATGTCGTAATGATGTGGCCTGCGCCGGTGCCTTCTGGCGTAATCATCAAATACCTGCAGGCGTTGTGAGGCAAACGCACGACGCAATTCGCCGATGAACGCGAGATGTTCATAGCCACGATCAATATACTCGCGCGCGACCAGTCGACTGACCGCCGCGTGATCGGCATACACCGCGGGCATGTCCATCGCCGCCTCGGGCGTGGCGCCGACATTCACCGCAGGCAGGCCGGTCTGTATGACGACATCCAACGCACCGGACCAGCGCACCAGAAACAGGATGCCTTCGCTGCCATCAAATGCGGAGGGGTGGTAGTGCGCATCCCACACGCGGTACTCGAATGCCCACTGCTGGATCTCGGCGGCGTACCGCGCAATGCCGTGCAGAATCCGCCGGGTGTGGCTGGTCACCGGAGGAATGGCGACGGTGATCTGCTTCAGATCAAATCGCTTGGGCGTGCGCATGGTGTCAAATCATATCACACGCATACGCACAAATCGGCCCTAGAAACCGTTCTCGATCACCACATCTTCCAGCGGCAGTTGGCCAGGCTTGGGCCAGGGGTCTTTGGTGCCCTTGCCGATGGCGACCATCGCGCCCATCACGTGGTCATCCGGCAGGTTGATGAGTTTGGCCACCGCCTCGATATCAAAACCGATCATCGGGCACGACTGGTACCC
This sequence comes from Phycisphaeraceae bacterium, assembly GCA_028277685.1. GTDB lineage: Bacteria > Planctomycetota > Phycisphaerae > Phycisphaerales > Zrk34 > JANQFT01. The sequence continues at coordinate 7,889 of JANQFT010000411.1, read as the reverse complement.
CATCGCTGTGGCGGCCAGCATCAGCGTTTGCATGGCCATGCCGATCGAACGCTGCGCTTCATCACGCTGCAGCCATTCGCGACCCTCGTGGAACGGTTCCATCCAACCGACCAACAGGTCCGCCACTTCCTGCGGTGCGTTCTGCCAGTAACGTGATGGCTCTTTCGCCCAGGCCTTGGTGTCTGCGGTCATCACAACCAACAGTGAGGCATCGGTCATTTGAGCCTGATCGTTGCCGTGCTCGGTGCGGATGGTCTGGCGCAGTTCGGCATCGCGGATGACCACGTACCGCCAATGCTGAATGTTGAAACTGGTTGGCGCCTGAATGGCCGCCTCGAACAGTTTCGCTTCTTCATCCGCGGTTAATTGGTGGTTGGGGTCAAACTGTTTGACCGAACGACGTTTGTAGATGGCCTGGAAAGTATCCATGTTCATTCTCACTCATCGCGCCTGGAGCGCGGGATTGGTGGGATCGGGTGGCCGGGGGCTGGTCGCATCATAGCGCGATGCACATGTCCCGTTCTACTGGCGAGAACCGGTGGCACCGACGCTGGTGGGTTCGAAGAAGAAGCCGCGCGGCTTCTCACGACGTGCGCCGCCGTAGAAGAACTGACTCCGCACACTCCGCCATGGTCGATCGCCCCACCGGAAACTTCGGAACGGATCACGAATGCGGTCCATCTCATCCAGCAGCTGATCGTGCAGGGCATCTCGCACTTCGGTCAACGACGCATCATTGATGCGGTTGGTCATCTCGCCGGGGTCTTCAACCATGTCGTACAACTCGTCCGTTTCGAACAGGTTGATCGACAGTTTGTAACGGCCATCGGTCAGACAGCGGATCGGATAAAACTCGCCAAAATCATCGTGGTTGATGGCGAACCGGTTGAAGTTGATCAGCGCAGTGTCGCGCACCTTCACGGCCGGATCGTTGAGGGTTGGAACCAGACTTACCCCATGCATCGCTTTGGGAACATTCAGTCCGGCCAGGTCCAGCATGGTGGGCATGATGTCGATCTGGCTAACCACGTTGTCACATACCACGCCACGCTGCGCACCACTTCCAGGGGTGCGGATGATGAAGGGGATGTGGGCGATTTCATCGTACATCACCGGCCCCTTGCCACCGATGCCGTGCGAGAACTGCATGTCGCCGTGGTCGCTGGTGTAGATGATCACCGTGTCGTCGGCATGATGTTGATCCACCGCATCGATCACGCGACCGATTTGATTGTCGATCCACGTGTTGCAGCCATAGAAACGGTGTTTGGATTCAGCGCACTTGCTCCAATCGGGCACATCCTTCTGGCCACGCCAGGCTTTCTGCACATTCGGTTTATCGTCGAGTGGGGCGAAGAAGTTGGCGGGCTTGGGCAGGTCATCGGGATTGAATGCATCCCAATATTCCGGCGGCGCGATGAACGGGCCATGCGGCTCGTCGAAACTCACGGCAAGAATGAAGTTCTCATTCCCTACACGATGGAGGAAGTCGATCGCGTTATCCGCCACGCGTTTACCCCACATGGTGGCTTCGGTGAGACCGCTGTGACGCAACTCATCCGCGTTCTTCACTGTGCGGTATTGGTGAAACAGTTCATCGCCAATCTCCTGCGCGTAGCGTTTGCCATCGTACCACCAGTCGGGTTCGAAGCCGCCGTCGGGTTGGCCATCGCCGAAGTAGGCACTTCCATCGAGATGCCACTTGCCGGTGTAGCCAGCCCGGTAACCATGGTGACGGAACACTTCCCCCATGAACGGAACCTGCTTGAACGGCGCCACGTTATTGCAGAACGCACCGTTCACCTGCGGGTGCATGCCGGTGAAGATACCCCCGCGCGCCGGCGTGCAAAGCGGACACGTGGTGTAAGCGCGGTCAAAGCGAATGCCTTCAGCGCACAATCGATCAAGGTTCGGCGTGTTCACCCAGGACTGGCCGTATGCACCGACCATGTCCCAACGCTGGGTGTCGGTCATGATGAAGACGATATTCATGCGATCAACTCCGTCGCGTCAGGTATGCATCACGCTTCGCACAGGGAGAGCAAACACTCATCCATCGCTGCTGCACGAACGGGCCAGTGATAGCGCGACACATCTGGCAATACCCCTGGCATATCAGCCTGCGCCAACTCGTGCAACTTCTGGCAGATATCGCCGGGTGTGCCATCGTGAAAAATGGCGCTGCTTCCAAGCGTTTCCGGATACGCCAGTGCGCGTGGCACCAACGGCACGCATCTCGCTTCCACCGCTTCGAGAATCGCGATGCCGAAGAACTCATGCTTTGCGCTGGAAACCACCACATCAGATTCAGTCAGCCGTTGCACGTACTGCTCGCGCGAGGCGGCGTAACCCCAGTGATGAATGCGGTCGGCAAAACGTTTACGGGCAGCCGCAAAACATGGGGGCACATCCTTGAATGATTCACCAAGAATGTTCAGGCGGAAGTCGATGCCACGCTGCTCAGCCAACGCCAGCGCGGCGAAGAAGGTGTCGGGGTCTTTATCGTGTTCCCACCGACTGACCCAGGCGATGGTGAGGGGAGTGCGGGGTGCGGAGTACGGAGTGCGGAATTGGCAAGGCGTAATACCCGGGTGCTGTACGGATGACTTGGCGCGGATGGTGTCTACCCATTGCGGGGACGCGTGGTCGGGCATGCGGTTCAGCAAGTCGGTCATGGCATCGCAAAACGTATTAAGGTGGTACGCGCTGTTGAACCACACGGCATCGGCGGCCAGCGCGCTGGTGAGGTTGGTCAACGCGAAGTGAACATCACGTTCACCACGGTGGGTATCGGGGTAGGTGAGTTGGTTTTCGTGGAAGTAACAGATGCACGCCCCCGGGAGTGGGACACGTGCCGCACGCGCCAAGCCGATGAACTGCGCCAGGTCGAGCATGTCGGTGCACCACAACACATCGAACGCGGGTAGATCGTTTCGCGCGGCCAGTTGATCAACCAACGTGATCGCTCCGTGCCGCATGCGCCATTTCCAGTGATGCGGCGGAAGCGTGAGCACCTCAAACGCATGCTGCGAGTGCGCGATCCACCCATCCAGAAACGCCCGGTGCGAACCGCCGTGATAGGGATTAAGTGCCAACACGCGCATGAAGGCATTCTAACGGGTCACGCGTGCCACCAGAACGGTGCGGTCGTCATCGTAGTCATGGAGGCCGACGAACGACTCCAGCCGGGCGATCACATCGTCGATCAATCCCTGCGCGGTAAGCGAACAGTTGGCCAGCGCTTCATCGAGCCTGGCGGTGGTGAACATGTCGCTTTTCGGATTGCGGGCTTCGGTGATGCCATCGGTATAAAAGATCACCTGGTCGCCCACTTCAAGTTGCACCTCGGCGCTGGTGTAAACGGTGTCGTCGGCGATGCCCAGCGGCAGCCCCTGCGCCTGGTCGAGGTTGAACAGCGAGCCATCGCTGCATCGTTTGATGCGTGGCGGATCGTGACCGGCACAGGCATAGGTCAAAGTGCGGGTGTTGGCATCGTAGATGCCGTAGAACGCGGTGACGAAGCGCCCATTGCCGTTGGTGTATCGGGCGGCCAGGTGATGGTTCACATGCCTGAACATCGCGGCAGGTTTGACCGGCGGTCCATCATGGGTGTGCGCGAGGGTGTGGGTGATGGCCATTAATACCGCCGCGGGTGAACCATGACCCGACACATCGCCCAACAGGATGCCGAGTCTCCTTTCACCCAACGGGAAGAAGTCGTAATAGTCACCACCGGCGTGGGTGGCCGGCTGATAGAACGCGGCTACATCCAACCCGTCCACCTGCGGCAGATCGCGCGGCAGCAATGATTGCTGAATGTCGGCAATGTTCTGCATCTCACGTTCGATGATGGCATTGGCGCGACGCAACTCCTGCGAGAGCGCAGCGGTGTGCGTGGCCCGGCCCACCAGGTTGGTCGTCCACACGAGTGGCGGAATCAATTCGCGGTGCAGGCCGTCTGCTTCACGATGCAGGAACACCACCATGTTGCGCGACTCACCTTCATCAAACACCGGCAGCGCGATGAGTGATTTGAACCCTTCGAGGTATTTGCGTGCCGGATCATCAGACGCGATATCCAACTGCGGCATGTGATGCGGCGCATCGCTGTAGATCAACTCACCCAGCAGCCCTCCTTGCAGGATGGGCAGTTCATGTCGCTGGCTGCGCACGTTGGGCTGACGTTCCCAATCGGAATTGCGCGCGATCACGTACTGCGGATGCGGCACACCACGGCGGCTTAACGACAACATTCGATGCGAAGGCATGACCGAGCGCATGCGTCGGCCGTACTCGTCGACCATGTGATCCGGGTCGGTATCGGCGCTGAACAGACGCATGGTTTCCACGATGAAATCCAGGCGCTGCTGCCAGGTGTCATCGGAGATCTCGAACAGGTTCAGGCCGTCGGTCATGGTGCACCTCTCGGGACATCTTAGCCAGGTAGCTGCCGATAATCAGGCTGCATAATCGTTACGCGAAGACTGTACAGAACGGCTTTGTTCACATCCCACGCATTGCGGCCATGTTGGTTGAGCATATCCCCTATTCGGTCGATGCAAGACGAGGCGGGTGTTTTTTCAGGACCTGTATCATGCTGACCACGCGCCATGCGAAGCGAACTTATGCCTTCACACTGGTCGAGTTGTTGGTGGTGGTGGCCATCATCAGCCTGCTGACCGCCCTGCTGCTTCCGGTACTGAACAAAGCGCGCGATTCCGCCCGTTCGGTGTTGTGTCAGAGCCAACTGCGACAATCAGCGGTGGGCATGTTCATCTACGCCGATGAATACAAGCAGACCATCCCCGTGTTCCGGCGCAGGGGCGGCAACATTCGGTTATGGACTTACTTCCTTGTGCACGGCATGAGCACAAAGGACCAACCGTTTGCTGCATTCGGTGAGTATGTGCCACGCACCGTGTCGCTGTGTCCATCAAACGAGCACTACAAGAAAGATGTGGGTCGAACCGATACCAGCAGCACCGCCACCACCAACCTGGGCTACGCGGCGTATGTGCCCATGCACCAGGAAGTAAAAACGTACAAGCTTAATCACATCAAGAGCGACTCGTACACCACCAGCGGCGGTACCAAGGTATCGATGAACCTGCACCGATTGGACCAGGTGGGTCATCCGGGATCGGCCATTCTGCTGGCTGACAGCGCGAGCATGCATAACTCACACTTCAAAGCGACCGGTCGGATGATCGCCAACTTCCGTATCGATGGCTCGAGCAACTGGAGCGGGCGCATCCATGTGATCCACGGGGGAAAAGCGAACGTGCTGGCTTACGATGGTCACACCATGACCGGCAGTCCCGAGGAACTGCGCGACAACACCACCACCCGCCCCCGCGCGTTCTACGCTGAGAACCTTTCCTACCTGCCGATTCTCGACAAATAACCGAACCACACCGGCGTATCTTTCCACGTCATCACGTAAACACCAGTCCGCATGACATCACGTTTTCGTCGCCACGCGGCGTCGGTGTTGCGTAACAAAACACATCTGTGAATATGGAAACCACGGGCAGAAGTCTGGGCTGTTGCTTTAATCGACATGTGCCCCCGGGTGCCCGGACCACCGGTTTTTATAAACGATCAACGACGAGCGACGCCAGCGCACTGCGTTCGCTCTTCTCGAGCATGATGTGGCCGACGATCGACTGGTTCTTCAACTGTTCCACCGCATAACTCAAACCGTTAGACGAGCTATCCAGGTAGGGGTTGTCGATCTGCACGATGTCGCCGGTGAGAACCAACTTGGTGCCGTCTCCCACGCGGCTGGCAATGGTTTTCACCTCGTGCGGGGTGAGGTTCTGCGCTTCGTCCACGATCATGAACTGATTGGGAATCGAACGGCCACGGATGTAGGTCAGCGGTTCGAGCGCGACCTGGCCCGAATCGGTCAACGCTTTGATGCGCTGCTCGACCGTTTTCGATTCGGCGTGCTGACTACCCGCGCCGCGCGTCGAGAACAGGTAGGTCAGGTTATCGAAAATCGGCTGCATCCACGCGGCGAGTTTTTCATCGATGTCGCCGGGCAGATAACCGATGTCGCGTCCCATGGGCATGATGGGTCGGGCCACCAGCACACGATCGTATTTCGTCTCGTTGAGCGTTTTCTGCAAAGCGGCGGCGAGGGCGAGCAGGGTTTTACCCGAGCCCGCGGTACCGAGAATGGTGACCAGGCGCACGCTGTCGTCGAGCAGCAGATCAAGGGCCATGGTTTGCTGTACGTTGCGACTGACCACGCCGAACACGGGACGGCGCGGTGCGGCCACAGGCACGATGTGTTCCGCATCACCGGCGCGACGGGCCAAACCCGTGTGCGATTCATCCGTTCCGCCGCGCAGAATGACAAACTGGTTGGCGAATACCACCGGTTCATCCGGGTCATGCGCCAGTTCGTGTGTCGGGTCTTCTTTCGGGGGATCGACGAACTGCTTCAACTCATCGAGCGCGAGTTCCTTGCGACTGTACATCGCGTCGATGGTGGGTGAATCGGCCTGCATTTCGATATAGCCGGTGTACAGGCGGTCGGCGTCAACCTTCTGGGCTTCGAAGTCCTGCGTGGTGATGCCGAGGGTGTCACTTTTGATGCGGGCGTTGATGTCTTTGGAGATAAACACCGTGCGCCGGTCGGCACGAAGGTAGGCCCACGCCACGGAGATGATCGCGTTATCCGGCGTATCATCATGCAGGGCGGGTGGGCGTTCGTATTCACCCAGGTCCACTTTGATCTGCCCACCGTGCCCGTTCCATTCAACACCTTCTGACAATTTGCCGCGGTTGCGCAAGCTGTCCAGATGGCGAATCACCTGCCTGGCGTGGCGGCCGACGTCGTCGGTGGCTTTTTTGAATTTGTCGAGTTCCTCGATGACCGGGAAAGGAATCACCACGCAGTTGTCGTGGAACGCAAACAACGCGTTGGGGTTATGCAACAGAACGTTGGTATCGAGAACGAAGTGCTTGGTGGCACTTACGGTTTCGTCACGGTCAGGCACAGTCTTCAGCTCCGCACATCCGTTTGCATGGGCATCATACGTGATTCAGCCCATTTGAACACGGCGGCGTGAAAGCAAACTGTTGGTTTGTTGTTTGCGCGCCGCAGATTATTCCAGATCGTCCGGTGCCTCGAACGTGCCTTTACGTCCACCGGCACCGATCTGGGTGATATCGTTGACCAATTCGTGCGAAGGTACGCCAAGCGCATGCATGAGGAATGGTTCGGTAATGAACTGCGCGCCGGTCAGGTACAGACCATCCTGGATCAGCCGACAGAAGCGCACAACCAACGGCTGCGAGCCGATGCGGAAGCCATCCTTCTTTAAGGTCATCCGCCAAGTGGTGCCGATTTCAAGGAATTCTTCACTGACAAAACCCACCCCACCGCGCGAGATGTCGCGCAGCATGATGTGCAGCGGCGCGGAAATCATGTCGGCATCGAGCGGCGCCAGGCTGGCATCACCGCGGATGCTGAAACGTTTGAACGCGCGCTGTTTCTCGACGGCCGGTTCCTGCCGCCAATATTCCAGTCGCTGCAGAAGTTGCACAAGGTCCTGTGATTCAGCAACAGTCATGGTTACTTATTCGTCCCGGAAAAACTAATGAGACCTGCTCGGCTGAACTGTGTGGCAAGGGGATGTCGATTTGTACGTCGATCCTTTGCCACACTTTGAGTATCGGCCCTGTGATTATTGATCTTGAAGTTTGAGATGATTATGGATGGTTATCGGCCACATTTACGTTGCTTGAACGGGTTGGGAAACCTAGGGTGGGATGAATATGGACCTTGTACGTGAGATTCCCCTTGAGATTTGGCGTGTCACGGTTGAAGCGGCACCCTGGCTGTTGTTCGGCCTGCTGGCGGCGGGAGTGATCAAAGC